>JALEWA010000245.1 GCA_022788085.1 Lachnospiraceae bacterium | reverse complement strand
TTAGTGAATACCAACCAACTGGTAACATGAGCATACTTCCAGTCTCCTCATACTTATATGACAAATTTCTATATATTTCCTGACATAAACTCCACTCATACTCTCTATATGTACGTTTGTGATATTCTCTTTTTTCAGTTTCAATCGAATCATTTTCTTCGTTGATAATCCATTTAGGATTAAGCCAGCGATTGAAAACCGTCCACTTATCATGGAAGTCAACTATATAAACAATCTCTGTACCCTTGGCAGCTTTTCCACGCATACCCCTTCCAATCATTTGCATCAAGAATCCTTCACTCTGTGTTGGTCTTGTCAAAAATACCGTCTGAATATCTGGAACATCAGATCCTTCTGTCATAATATTTACATTAACTAAAACATCTAATCTTCCTTCTTTAAAGTCTCTTATTACAGCATTATTATCTTCTTTACCAGAATAGATACAACCACATTTGATACTTCTCCTTGCTAATTCCTCTTGCAAAAATCTGCAATGGACAACATTCATTGCAAAAATAATTGTTTTGCCATACTGTTCTTTCTTTGAAATATATTCCTCAATTATCAGCTTATTTCTGGCTTTTGAAGAGGCAATTTTCGCAACAAGAGTCTCTGGTAATTCGCCATACCTTCTAATCAGCTGACCTTCGCTTTCGCTGATAATAGGTTCAATGTCTTCGTTAGTTTCAATTCTTACAAATTTAGGAGTTGCAAGTATTCCCTTTGCAATTAAATCACTCATTGAGATAGAATAAATTATTTCATTCCCATATAAACTTAACAGGCTCACACTATCTTCATCATTAGCCCTAATAGGAGTGGCTGTAATGCCAAAAAGCTTTGTGTTTTTTCTACATTTCTGAATAAACTTTATGGTTTCCTGATATGTCGGTGCAAACGTATGATGTGCTTCATCAACCACAATCATTACCTTGCTTCCCAATATTCTTCTTAAATGTTCTTTATTTCTGCAAATAGAACTAATACTTGCTACAATAATCTCATGCTTGTCAACCTGAGACATTCTAAGATGTTCCCCAGATATGCAACTTACTCTATAATTCTTTATTCCCGGGTTTTCTATCTTACTTAGTCCTGAAAATTTCACAAAGCAATCTGAAGCCTGATCAAGTAACATATGTCTATGTGCAATCCAAATAATCTGATATCCCCTGCTCACCATTTCTTTGATCAAAAAATAAGTAGCAGTTCTACTTTTACCGCTTCCAGTTGGCATGATAAGCATACCTTTTTCTTTATCCTCATCAACAAAATGTTTCTTCAGTTTTCTTACAGCCTCTTCCTGGAAATCATATCGAGATCCATCTTTTCCTTAATATAAGGATTGCCTGTTGCCAATGCTTTTACCTCTGCATAAGATAATGCAGCCTCATCAATATCCTCTACACTTCTTACAGGTGACTTGCTTGTCATAATCTGTCCAATGAATTTCTGTTTATTCTCAATAAGCTGCCATGAGTATGCGTCAAAGGTTCCTTCTGTGACATACTTAAAGATTTTTACCTTTTCATTGGTATTTCCCTGTCTTAAAATACGACCTTCTTGCTGCTCTATGTCAGAATGACGCCATAGAAAGTGTTATTTATTCATTGATTTCTACACAACATACCTAGACTATCAATAGGTAACCTGAGTTTTCATATTATCTCTGGATTTTATTCCATATCAGCAGATAAAATCCCTGTCATCAAAATAAATACATAGTTGATCCAGTGTCTGTTCCTAGTTCCAGCCGGTTCCGATCCATTTCTCGGTGATATCACACATTTCCAAATATAGTATTTTTAACTGGTGGGGATTCTCCCACGCCTGCAAAGAGGAAAGGTACCGCTGGATTGTTCTTGTCTAATGTGTCATATAACTTCCCTTTCAGTGTTGTCAGTTTAAACGTCTTCATCCATGCCTTTGCTGATTGTGCCAATTTCAGAGAGAAATTATTTGGATTCTGCGTCCACTTCTCCTTCTTTTCTCAGCTTCTGTTCTAATTCCCTATTCTTTTTATTACATTCCTGCACTGTAGTTCCTGTTGCAGCTTTATATTCACCCGCAAACCTTTTGCATAATTATATCCTAGTATGTTCCACATCCTGCCATGAATAATTGCTCTGTCCATAAAATAACTCTGGTAACTGAATTGCTTTATTCATGATACAAACTTCCAAATATCATTTTCTAAACATTTCTATACAATAGAGACTTCTCTGGAACAAGTTCCTAATTTATGTTACACATCGTATATCCATCTACAAAAAGAATGAAGATCATATTTTAAGGTTTTCCCTAAAAATATAATCTTCATTCTTGTTTTATTGTTCATTATATAAGTCTTTTTCGTACCCCATTTTAGTATTTTTCGTACCCCATTTGTACCCCATTTTTGAAATAAAGGACGATATTTTGCGATACTTTACGATACTTTGTTATTTCCAGTAAATAGCTTACAGATCCTTAAATTCCCCTATTTCCAAGCCTTTCTCCTACCACTCATACGGAGTTGCCTGATATACGTAATAATTCAACCAGTTCGTATAGAGATTATTACTGTGTGATCTCCACTGTAACGTAGGTTTCTTGGTTGGATCGTCATCCGGATAATAATTTCTTGGTATATGTATCGGCAAACCTTTGGCAAGGTCACGCATGTATTCCTTGTCAAGGG
>JALEWA010000231.1 GCA_022788085.1 Lachnospiraceae bacterium | reverse complement strand
TTCTGCGCTGCCACATTCCACCATGGGTCGAAGTGGATAACGATATCCGCGCTGGTCAGATTCAGTCCTGTTCCTCCTGCCTTTAGGGAAATCAGAAACACCTGCGTATCGTCTTTATTAAAGCGCTCTACCATGCGCATTCTGTCTTCCTTTGAGGTCTGGCCTGTCAGCTTGTAAAAGCTGATACCATTCTTCTCAGCCTCCTTGGCAAGAAGCTCCAGCATAGAGGTGAACTGTGAAAATAGCAATACCTTATGACCGCCCTCAATCGCATTCTGCAGCAGCTCCATACATACCTCAACCTTTGCAGCGGATCCCTCATAGTTTTCATATAATAACAACGGATTACAGCATATCTGCCGGAGTCTTGTAAGCTCTGCCAGAAGCTGCAGCTTATTCTCACGGAATTCTTCATCCGTCTGTTTGGCAAGCTGCAGCTTCATCTTCTGCACACTTGCATCATACAGCTCCTGCTGTTCAGCCGGCATCCTGGCATAAACGACTTCTTCCAGCTTATCCGGCAGATCCTTTAAGACATCCTTTTTCAGCCTGCGCAGGATAAATGGTGTTATGAATCTTCTTAGCTGCAGCATGGCTGCTTCATCCTGTCGCTCTACAATTGGTTCCTCTACGTTTTCTTTAAATTGCTTGTACCCGAACAGGAAGCCCGGCATCAGGTAATCAAAAATACTCCATAATTCACTAAGACGGTTTTCCATCGGAGTTCCTGTCAGGGCGAATTTCGTTGCTGCCGTAATCATTTTGACTGATTTTGCTGCCTGTGTATTCTGATTCTTGATAAACTGCGCTTCATCAATGATTTCACAGAAGAAATCAAGCTGTTGATAATGTTCGATATCTCTTTTCAACAAATCATATGAGGTAATCAGAATGTCCTCATTGGTGCTGTTTATAATCAATTCCTTCCTAGTTGCCACATCTCCTGTTATCATGACCGTATGAAGAGATGGCGCAAAGCGCTCCAGCTCGCTTAACCAGTTGTATACCAGAGAAGCCGGGCATACGATCAAGGTTCTTCCAGCCTTTTTCTCCTCATACTCTGCTAATAAAAATGAAATAACCTGTAAGGTCTTGCCAAGTCCCATATCATCGGCAAGGATTCCTCCAAAGCCATTGTCATACAGGGTTCTAAGCCATTGATAGCCATTCTTCTGGTACTCACGCATAATCTTTTTCAAAGATTTAGGCACCTCATAATCACTATCCTCCACAGTCTTCATGTTCCTGACAAGCTGTCTGAAATCTTTATCCTTATGCAGATACGTAATTCCTTCTTCTCTTGACAGGCTGTCCAGATATAGCGCCCTGTATTTTGGAATCACGATTTCTCCCTTTTTAAGCTGGCTCTGTGTCAGTTGCAGTCCGTCAACAAGAGAAATGACATTACTCATTTCCTCATCCTGCATATTGATGAAGGAACCGTTTTTGAGCCGGTAATACTTCTTTCTCCTGTCATACTTTGCAAGAATCTCTGCAAGCTGGTCAAGCGGCATTTCCCCGGATTCCAGGTTCAGTTCAAGGAGACCGCTCTTTAAAGAGACTCCCATGGAAAATGCGGGTTTTTTCATAATCTGAACCTTTTTCATCTTCTCCGATATATACACCTCTCCCAGTTCCTGAAGAGAATCCATTCCTTCTGTCAGAAAGTCATAAATCGTATCCCCGTTTCCCGACAATATTCTGCTCTTTAACAGCAGATCGTACTGTGGGAAAAAGGAGCCGACTGCACTGTCAATTTCCAGTTCCTTCTGCACATTTCGCTTTTCGATTACAACATCCTGTGCTCCTGTAATATGCCTTGTGATTGCATAACCGCCCTCAGCTTCATCAAGACCTGACATTCCTGTCACATTATATTTTTCCTCACCATACACAGCAGTAAGCTTACAGGTAATCGTATCATATTCCGGCATATCCAGATAGATTTCAAAGCTTACCTCCTCGGGTAAATACTTTTCCGGTGAAAATTCACTGATTTCCAGCTCATAATGCTTTGAAAGCTCCGGTAATAAATCCCTGCAGAATACAGGAAGCTCCCTCTCTGCAATAAACACGCTCTTTCCTGCCTGTCGGTTCATATACTCACGAAATGGCAAAATCTTTGTAATACTGTCCAAAGGCACTCGGTATATCTTCTTCTGTGCAGAATCATAGATATACTGATAAGTGCTCCCCTTTGCCATCTCATACTTTCTTGCTACCAGGCGTATTCCTGCTGCCGTTCCCTGAATGGCAAGCGGCATTTTCGGTTCTCCATCCTCTATATGATAGAAATCCTTCTCAAAAAGGGCTGTTTCCACTTCAAATGTCCTGTCCTTCATCACCTCAAGGAAATGATCCAGATGACTTCCGGCCAGCGGAATCTCACGTTTCACATCATTCGTGGTATAATACTGGTATACATTGATACCGCCCCTTGTCCGGAAATCATTTACAATCTCCATCAGAAACTTAACGATAGGAACGCTGTCTTTGTCGAAAGCTGATATGTGATGATAGAAGTCGAGCTTTGCGCCATAGCGTTTTGATTCCTTTCTGCGCATCAGCTCTTCAAACTCCATCACATTTTTCAACACATACATATGCGTGATACCGATTCTAAATTCTACTGTTACCTTACCGAAATTATCATGCAAAACAGGCTCCAGTCTTACCTTTCCCCTGATTGCCTGCTGTCTGTAGGAAAGCTGCTGTTCCAAACCATTTCCCATAAGAATACGGTATAATTCAAGCTCTGTCTTTGGCAGAGAAGCTTCTTTTTGGGCAGGCTTTGTTTTCTGAATGCTTTTTTCATAGAACTCAGCACCTCTTGTCAGCCCATACTTTTTCTCAATCTCCTGAAGCTTGCTTCTGTCCGGGAACTCAACGGTGATCTTTTTCACAGGATTCTGTCGTTTTTTCTCCTGCTCATCCCTTACGTGGATATAACGAAGCAATGTACCGACTGCATGCTTACACAAGCCTGCATACTCTTTTGCTGCAGGGCACTCACACTTGTATGAGCCGAGATATCTTTCTTCCTCATTCAACATGATATCCACGTTATAGCATTTCCAGCCACTTCCCTGGACAAACGCTTTGATTTTTTTATATCGCTTATCTCTGATATATGCATCCTGTACTTGAATATTTTGCACGTTACCACTTTGATAAAGCTGTCTGCCTCTTTGAAATGTCTGTTCTGCTGTTTCTTTCCTGATATCTGCTTCTGTAAACATAGCCTGTCCCTTTCTCATTTTACTCTAGGACAAGTATAGCACAGCTTCCCTCTTACAGCATCATTTTGTTTGCGCCATCTCCTTTCTTACCATGAATCGATAACCTACTCCCCATTTTGTCTCAATGTAATCCTGATCCGTTATTTTTTTCAATTTTCCTCTGATGCGGGAAACGTGCATGGCTACACTGTTTTCACCTGCTATATAGCTGGCGTTCCACACCTTTTCATAGATTTCCTGCTTTGTCAGCAGACAGTCTGCATGCTCCATCAGCACCTGCAGTACATCTGCCTCCATTTTAAGCAGGGAAATCCTGTTTCCATTCACCTCCGCATAGCAATTCCAGGCATCTACTGTCAAGTCTCCAAGGATTACTTTTCCTTCCTTCTTCTCATATGGTCTCCTTGCCCGTTCACTCTGGTTTCGGATAATGATCGATACACAACGTGCCGCAAGCTGTATTGCTGATACATCTGAACGTATGTAATCCGTAATTCCGGCACGGAAAGCACCAATAACGCTGATATCGTCCCTGTCATTACCAAGCATGTAGAGAGTAACCTTTTTCTGATTCAGGATTTCCATGGAGAGAGTATAGCCTGATTTGTCCCCGAGATAATCATCTACCACGACCATATCATAATCCTCTTCCACAGCCTTTTTGAGTCCCTCTTGCGATGCGTGTTCAATAACCACATTCATTCTCCACATCCTGCATGCATTTTCATACTTGATATCCCTTCCATCATCTTTAATGATAAAGAGAATACTACCTAAAACAGCTTGATTTGAATCATTCATAATATCAACCACAACAACACCTCTTTTGCTTGTTTTATCGTAACTGTTCAATACCATCACAGTTACATTTTCTCTTATTATTATTGTTTCATGTCCGGCCGGCTTTCTTTATCTATTTCTATTAGCATTCACATATACCGATTGTTCCTGCTATTTGAGTAATTATTCAGTTAAATGCTACAATATGTATAGCAATTCATTCATGCATAAAATGTACTTCTAATTCTTTTCTCAAAGGAGCCATGCCTATGAAAAATCTCTATTTTCTTAAACTACATACCTTAATTATGGACACTATCTATACAAATGAATGGGTTGCAACCATGATGCAGCTCATGAAGCACGCGGGAAACGATTTATATGAGCATAGCATTCATGTTGCACTTCTATCCGCCATAATTGCTTTATCGGACAACCAGAAGCTTCTATCGAAAGCCGATATTCCTATTCAGTCCCTGATTCTTGGTGCTCTTCTCCATGATATCGGATATATGGGTATTCCACGTTCTATCGACCGCACAGCCGCAAGGCGGGAATATAGCCCAATGGAAAAAATGGCATTTGACATGCATATTTCCATTGGTTCTGAGCAGCTGCGCATTCACACAAAGGATTCTATCATTCTTGATATTTCATCCATGCATCACGAATACCTGGATGGTTCAGGTGTACCCTTAGGGCTTAAAAGCAATGCCATTCCATTGCATGTCCGTATTGTTTCGCTTGCAAATCTGCTTATCAATGATTTCTGTATCTTTGCGCCGTCAGGTTCTGAATCAATCATGACCAATCAAGAACTTTGCCAAAAATATGATGTTTCCATACTCAGGTCCTTTTTTACGGAATCAAGACTCTATTTTGAAAGTCTCTCGTCCATTTATAACGATTTTCATAATTATCCATTTTTTAATGATCTCTAATATATTTTTACTTACTTGTCTTTTTTACTTTCCTGTTTGCTTCCATAACCTCACGTATAAGAAACATTACTGCTGCCCCAAGAAGGAAAGCCCACAGGAAGTTCCACATTGCTTCTGGCTGTTTCGTTGTGTCCTGATTCTCTGCTTCTTCAGTCAGAAGTGTATTTTCAGAAAGTCCAACCTGCTCTTCTGCAATCACAATCTGTGCCCGGACCATTGCCAGAAGGCGTTCAAATTCTTCTTTCGTCATATTAAGCAGGCCTTTTTCGTACAGCTCTCTTATCTGTTCTTCTGTAAGTCCACTTAAAGTATTCGCAATTTTAGAAAGCTCTGCCTCCGAGAGCACTCTGCTTTCTTCTTTTATTTGCTTTATCTCCTGGGTATCTGGCTGCACACTATTCTCTTTTACAGTTTCATCCGGTTTCGTTACTTTATTTTTTACCGGTTCTTTTTTCTCCGGCTTACTATCCTCAACAATAACTGCCGATTTGGAAACTTCTTCTTTTGTATTTTCTCCGGTAGCAGGATACGTAATCACAAGTTCGTGACCACATTCTGTACATTTATACACTGCCTTACCCTCTTTGGTCGGTGTTGGCTGATCAAAGCTCATCAATTGATAATCATGCGTATGTGGTTTTATCGTCCCTGTTTCACTATTTGTATGATTTCCTCCCTGATTGCTGCCAGTATTGTCACTACTTCCACCATTGCTGCCGTTGCCAGAATTACCATGATTACCTGAATTATTATTTCCACCATTTTGTTTTGCTTCCTCTATGATTATTTCAGCCATTCCACTTTCATACTGATCAATTCCTCCTGCCAGCTTTGTTACCACGAAATAATAAACCGGATATCTGCCAACCTGGATATATTCATACGGGATTACTGTTCCTGCTGCCTGATAATTATCCCTGGTAAGTGCGACCATATCCGAAAAATATATCCTTGCATTTGCTGCATCTTCATTTACAACGCAAAGTCCATGTGGCTTTCCATCATAGATTCCATGGTATCCGGAAACACTGTATTTTATATTCGTTCCAAGAATGTTGAACATGGCAGGGTTTTTTGTTGTTACCGCCTTATAATTTGTTGTCTCAGCAGTTACTGCATGCACATAGTAAGTGCCGACTGCCGAAGGCGCTCCACCTTCCTGCAGTGCGCCACAGCTGCTATCCGTCTTCTTTGTACAGGCTTCATCCATAAAATAGACATATGCCGTGTCGACTTGCAGTTCTTTATCATCTACTCCATAAATGCGCGCTGCATCCACGGTCTGATTCTCACCATGATAAGCTGTATTTTTGCTGGAAAGATACACCCTTGGTTCTGCCTTTTGCATATTCATGGTAATGCTGCCTGAAAAGTCAGTAAAATCTGCTCCTATCACATAAATATAATTTGTATAGCTTCCTGCATCCGTATAGCTGTTTGGCACAGTGCTTCCTTTAATCAGGTAATTTTCTGTGCTTAATGGCTCTGTTCCGTAATAAATCTTATGTTCGTTGCTATTGTTAATAGCTGCCGCCAATGTCTTTGGTGTGCCATCATATACACAGTTCGCATTCTCTACCTCAACATACTCCATGCCAATAGTTCCCTTTTCCACGCTCAACTTTGCCGGATCTGTGGAAATGCTGACACTTTGTCCATTCGAGGCACTTGTTGCTGTAATCAGACAGTAGAAATAGTAATCACCTGTTGAAAAGCCTTGCGGAATCACGAGCTTTCTGCTATCAGCATCTTGGATTAGGTTTCCACCGGTATTTGTATTTTCATGATTCATGTACCATTGATAAGAAAGGGTATACCCTGAAACGGGGTTCAGTTCTGCCTCCGTGGTCAGAATGACACCTGCATAACCTGCCAGAACCTCTTTATTCTCCGGATTTTTCACATTTGTAATCGGCTGTACCCAATGCGCATAAATAACGGAATCCTGATCAAATTCTGATAATGTGAGTCCTTTTCCTTCTGCAGAATAGATCTGTACTCCTGCACCATTTTGTTCTGTAAAATAGCCGGCAAAAATAGCACCTTCCTTTACCGGAATCGCAATATCCGGGAGCGGGCTATGGTAAGATGCCATAATGCCTGTCGTTCCTGCATTCTGCGCATCGGCACTATCTAATGTGACTGTATAACTTTTTCCTATGCTCTCATATGCTGCAATATAATTTCTGTCTCCATATAATGCGGCTGCAACGGTTTGTGCATCCGTATAATGCTCTATTTCCTCCGTTGCCATATCATCCCAGCCAAGGTAGGTATAGTCATATTTACTGTCACTTGGTCTTGTCGGTGTTTCCGACAGTTGCGGGAAGTTTACATAACTTCCTGTTAACCCCGCAGCTTCCCCAAGCTTTGTCATGTTATGGTTATAATAGGTAATCACGTCCGCTTCCAGAGAATATAAAGAAATCTGGCATTTTCCATTTCCCGTGTAGACCAGATTTTCCACTACACTGTCGGTTACCTGGTATGTCTTTCCCAGATAGTCCACACTTGGAATAACCTTGGAGGTTCCGGCATAACCGCTGTTTCCTCCATAGTATCCGCCACCGCCTCCACCTGTTACTACCCGGTAGCTGTAAGTTCCATGATTCGGATAGGAACCGGAACCCCAATCACCGGAATTCACCCATGTATTGTAACTGCTTCCTTGTCCAAGTACATCATTTGAGGAAATTCCATTGGTAGCATAAACATTGCTATAAAAGCTTCCACCGGAAACATCAAAGCCATTGTAGCTGTAATTAACACCGCCTTCATGACCATTACCGCCTCCACCGCCGGCAACGATCATTCTTGTCTCCAATTCTGTTCCTATTCGTACATCCGTTGCACCACATCCGTGATAAGATTCTACATTTCCGGAAAAAGACCCCTGACTGTTTGATGCGGAATGCCATACAGCGCCGCCCTGGCCACCACCATTGAAGGTATTGTTCTGTCCTCCGACATAGATATAGATTGTTTCATTCTTTTTCAAGCCTATGGTTCCTTTGGCAAAGCTACCTTTACTATTTCCTGTTCCTGCCCCATAGCATTCAAATACATACTGCCCGGAAACTGGTGCAGTAAAGGTCTGAACATCTCCCGTAAAGCCGTATGTCCAGTTTTTATTGCCTGTATATTCCACCTTCGTAATCAAAATGTATGTTGAAAATGCGTCCGCATCAAAGCTGACATCTTTTTCAGATGATTCTTTTATTTCAATTTTTTCCACATTTTCATTCTGGTCAATGTGGAAAATCTCCAGCTCACTGGCATCTTTCAGCTCTTCCTCATTGTCAAAAGAAAAGGTTACCTGCATCATCTCGTCAAAAAGATACGGCTCATACTCTATGTCCTGATAAAGAATGGAGATATCATAACTATAGGAAATGTTAGAAGGCATGTCTAATTCCTCTGCTGTTTCAAGGATGTCGGAAGCCTGTGCGATATTTTCCTGCTCTTTTCTTGTTAATTCTTCGACTTCTACAGCCAGTTCGGCTTCTGCAGGCATATTTCCTTCTACGGTAATGGTCACACCATTCACACTCTGCTCTAATGTTTTCTCAACCAGAAGTATTTCCTCTTTCTCTATTCTCTCATAACCTGCATACAGCACATAGGTGCTGCCAGCCTCCCAAAAAAGATTACTCTCATCAAATGGAATGCTACATTCTGAATCCATATACCAGCCAAGGAAACGATACCCCTCTCTTCTTGCCTGTGGCAGCTCTATCTTCCAATCATCCGGCGTAAGCTCAATCAATGAAACCTCACATTGTCCACCATTTGCTTCAAATTGAAGATATACACTTGCAAATAAGGATTCTTCACCTGTCTGATCTTCCAAATTATCTTCTGTCAGGCATTCCTCTGTCATAATCTCTTCGGTTGTACACTCCTCTGTTGTACACTCCTCTATTGTACACTCCTCTGTTGTGGATTCCTCTGTTTCTTCTGTTGAGTTCTCTGTCGAACTGTCTTCCTGTGGCTGTTCTTCCCTGGATTCTTCTTCCATTTCTGCGGTTGTGTCTTCTGAAACTATTTCCTGCGATGGCTGCTGTTCTTCTATGTCTACTGTCTCATTCAATACAGACTCTTCTGCACTGCCGGTTACTTCTACTGACCCTGTCTCTTGTGCGTGTACAACAAGACTTGTCCCTGACAGATTACTCATAACAATGGATGCTGCAAGAATTCCTGTAAAAGCTCTCTTTCTTACTGTTCGTTTCATTTTTTATTCGTTTTTTCCTTTCTACTTCATAATTTCACACTCTGATCGTTTCCCGCCGCTCAGAACAATTCGGTATATTATAGTACCTTTGACCTATTTTCAATAGATTTTATGATTATTTTAAAGTTGTATGTACGATTTTATGAAGTTATAAAATGAACCAAAAACATAAACGAATCTTAAAATCGAAAATTGTTACTTTTCAGGCATAGCATTCTATGCGTATCTATGTTATACTGTGTGCATTCTAAAAGAAAGGAGTGAAATCTATGACTGATAGTGAAAAGCTTGATCTGCTGCTGGTGGGTATGGAAGGCATGCAGGGTGATATTGCTGCATTAAAGAACGGGCAGAAAGAAATCCGTAAGGATGTCAAGAAGCTTACCCAGAAGGTTGAAGATACTTATCAGATTGCTTTAGAAGCATGGGGACTTAGTATTGAAAACAGGGCACAGCTCACCACCTGATTTTCCGTGAAACTGTACCCTGTTCTATTCTTATCGCAATTCCTATTGAAACACAATTTTTCTTCCATGGGATAATCCATATTCTTCTAATCTTTGCTTGAAATGCACCACACC
>JALEWA010000226.1 GCA_022788085.1 Lachnospiraceae bacterium | reverse complement strand
CCTTCTTTGCATGAGAAACGGCTTTCTTAATGTTTTCCTGTACGGTTTCCATATCAGCATCCAGCAATACGGTATTTGCTGCAAATGTATTCGTCCTGAGCAGTCTCGCTCCTGCCTCTATGTATGCCTTATGAATCTCTTCTACCCACTCTCCATGCCGGGTATTTGCAAGCTCCGGCATCTCATCTGTATTAAATCTATCCGCAAAATAAGTCCCAAAGGAACCATCGGTAATAAGCTTATTCTTCTGCAAATATTCTCTTAAGTCCATATCTTTTTCCTTCCTGTTCATTAGTTGACATAAGTTTATCGTAACTATTCAGTACCTTCATAGTTACGAGCACAAATCCATGCAAAATTTGCTTCGCAAATGGATTTGTGCCTGCTGAATCTATGTTTTCTCACGGTCAGCGCAGTAAATGCGCAGACCTGCTGAACAGTTACAGTTTACCATAAAAAGGTCTACTACGCAAAAGGAGCTTTATTCGCACGAATAAAGCTCACCTTTGTCTTAATATGCTCTGCTGTCAATAATATCTGCTGCTGTTTCAGCCGGAAATACCCCTTCTTCCACATACTGAATCTTATCAACCGTCTGACCTGCTTCCAGCTTCTGAATCAGTTCTGCTACCAGCGGGCCTTCTTGTGGATTGCATTCAACATCCACATTGATTTCTCCTGCAATCATTTTTTGAAAACCGCCATTGGTTGCATCAAATGAAATCATAATGATATCACCGTCTGGTCCACAGGTTAATCCTTTTTCCTGAATTGCTGTGATTGCTCCATATGCTTCGTTATCATTCTGACATACTACAACATCAATATCTTCATACTGATTCAAGAATGCAGTCATAACTGCATATCCGCCATCCTCTGTAAAATCTCCTGACTGTTCATCAAGCATATTCCAATTAGAATGGCTGCTTAATAAGGAATTAAATCCCTTAGAACGACCAATCTGGGCAGATGCTCCTACAGTTCCCTGAATCGTTACAATATTTATGTCCTCTTCTGCACGGTTATTCGCTTCTAAATACTGGTCAAGCCACTTGGCAGCATCTACACCCTCTTTTTCAAAATCCGATCCTACCCAGCAGGTGTACAGTTCTTCCGGTGCACTGATATTGCGGTCTACTACAATAACCGGAATTCCTGCATCCTTAGCCTTCTGCAAGGCATCCTCATAACCGGACTCTATAATCGGATCCAGAATAATATATTCAACACCATTTTCCACAAAAGCCTCTAAGGCATCTAACTGTGTCTTTTGATCATTATTACAGTCTACAAAATCCAACTTATATCCATTTGCTTCTGTAAAAGTCTCCTTCATGGAGGCAGTCTGCGCAAGTCTCCAGTCAGACTCAGAGCCAACCTGTGCAAATCCTACCTGAATGAGATTTGAGGAGCCTCCTGCATCCGCTTTACCCTCTGTTTCCTTTTGTACTACGGTTTCTTCCTTTTCTGTCTGCTTTGCCTGCGTCTGAGTGGAAGCAGAAGAGGAACCCTCATCTCTGATTACGGCATCTCCATAAGGAGTAAGCACCATAACTTCACTTTCTCCACATCCTGCTAAACCTAAAGCAAGACTACAGATTAATACTGCTACACCTATTTTCTTCATATACGTGCCTCCGCTTCTATATAATGAATTTCCGTACTTCTGTTTCCAGATTTTCAACTGCATCCATGTTACTCTCTGCCTGATTCTTATTAGCCTCCAAATCCTCTGTCAGGTTGCTGACATTAGATGTGACGTCTTCAATATTTCGTATGCTCTCATCCGATGCATTTACAATCTCAGACATAGACATCTTGATTTTGTCAGTTTCTTCACCAAGTCTCCGTGCCTGCATCAGATAATCATGCATCATCCGGTAGAAGCTCTGTGCATCCCTGCTATACTGTGTACCTGTATCAATCAACTGTCCATAGCCAGCCATTGTCTGTTCATTCATAAATGACAATATATTCTCTGCTTCCTCTGCCAGCGCACTTACTGTTGAAAGAACTACCTCACTGATTGCCTGAATTGCCTGTGCACTCTCTGCCGTATCCTTGGAAAGCTTCCCAATCTCACCAGCAACAACTGCGAATCCTTTTCCTGCCTCGCCTGCTCTTGCAGCTTCAATATTTGCATTCAATGCCAATAACTCTGTCTGGGAAGAAATATCCAATATCTTTTCTGTGAGTTCACGAATGTTTTCAACCTGTCTGGAATCTGCAAGCTTTACTTTCAAAGATTTTTCAATCTGTTCCGCTTTCCTCTTAACATCATCTGTCTTTTCCTTTGTTTTCTCTACTAATATAGAAGCCTTCTCATTTACGGAATCCGCTAATTGCGCTCCTTCCTCAACCTGCTTGTCCATTTCGTGAACATATTCGGTAATCAGACCTACTGCCCCATCCATCTCCTGAACACTTGCGATGGTTTGTTCCATTGCAGCACTGAGTTGAAGCATATTATTGGATATGTGATTGATTTTCACATGCGAGCCCTCTGCATTATCATGACTTAGAGAAATATAGTGGTTCAATATCTTAGAGTTCTCTGAAATATTGGTAATAACCGTCCTGATATAATCCAGCATGGCATTGATATGGGAAGCAATCTCCCCAATTTCATCATGTGATTTTACTTCAACCTTCTGTGTCAAATCACCGTCTGCCTCTACAATGTCGCGGATCTTCTTATTTACCTTCTTAAGCCCTACAAGTATCCGCTGGATGATAATCAGCATTAGCACAGAACAGATGATTACGATAATCGCAGCAATAACTACGATTTCTGTCATGGCACTACGTAATGCTTCTGACAGCGACGTAGCATCATATTCAATAAAGACTGCACCTACAATCTCACCAGCTTTTGTTTTTGCCGGAGCTGTTGCTGTAATGACTTGTTTCCCGTCTACTTCATGAAAAGATTTATATGCAAATGGAATATCATTACTCATGGTTACACGCGCACTCAGACTGTCAAACTCATTTGCTGCTGTTCCTGTACTGAAACCTTCCCTTTCATCCTTATGAATATCGACCAGATAACAAAGATTACCTGAATCATCATAACCAACGGTATAGATTCGTTCTACTCCAACACTATCCACGATATCCTCAATAGAATTATATACAATGATATAGCTCGATGAATTCATTCCTTCATTTGCAAGCTTCTGCATCGTATCACCATTAATTCTGGCTTCTGCCAAAGTAACAATGGATAACGCTCCCTGTGCTCCTGTTTCTATGCATTGATTTCTGAATTCTGACATGATAACTGAGCTTAAAACAACTCCAATAAAGATATTCATAAGAATAACCGGAATCAGAATCTTTACACGAATACCCAAATGAAATCCACTTCTCCTGACCGATTCGCTATGTTCTGTCATTTCACCATCCCCCTTCGCCTTTTTCTGAAATTATATAATATTTTATGATATAATTCAATATTTTCCTGGTTTTTAGGCGAACATGAGAATCTTAATAGTTGCTGATATGTAGCGAGTCTAAATGTGAACTGTACATTCATACGCCGCTGAAGCAATAGCATTTGTCATGCGTCAGGCTGCTTCAGCACGCGTAGATACAATTTATCGTATCACACCACAACCTATCCTCACACCGGAAGTACCTGACGGTTGTGTCATAAAATCATCCGGCATGGCATGAATGATAACGCTTCTTCCGATAATTTCCGGTATTTTAAATCGCTTATCATAGAATGAAGTCCAGGCATAACCCTGATTTCCAAGAATTGGGATCATGTCGCCTGTATGTTGCGGGTGCATTGCAGGCTCCCTGCTGTAATGTTCTCCTGCCTGGTCAAAGGGCTGCGTACAATTACCATATTCATGAATATGCATGCCATAAAAGTTCGAAGATTTTGGTTCCCCAATATTAGGTAGTCCAAACATCTCCGCCTCAATCAAAACGCCTTCATATGGTGTCGTAAAGAAACGCACAACGCCACTTAGCCTAGGATTATCCTGATTGCCTTTTATCCATGCGACTGCATCCGGATTTCCCTTTCGTAAGATATCAATAAAGAATGAACCTGGTGTTGCATTTTGCATAAAATAGTTACCCTATCGTTTTCTATTATTATATGTCATAATTTCACTGGAGTTTCTTATTCCATAAAATGTACTTTCTTTTTCACCATACCACCTCACCATTCTTTATAATCAAATTGCATATAAAATAAATGGGCATAGTCATATACTGCAAATCGACCATGCCCATTCATGTCCTATACTGTTAAAATGTTGTTACTCTGCCGGTACGATATGAATAATGCCAATGTTTCCGGTAAATGCCGGTGCAAAAATATGCTGCGGCACCTGCTCGGATATCATACCATCCCAGGATGCATGTAAATGTCCTGCCAGTACCTGCTTTACAACGGTATCTTCACTATATATCATACCTAAATACTGACTGGTAATATTATTGGGCTTATAGTGCTCACTTGCATCACTCCAATAATATATCTGATTACGCACCTGCATGGAAAGCTGTGCCAGGGAATTATCTACCATTGACTCATAAGGCACATGTGTTACCATAATCACCGGCTTTCCGCGCGTATACACATCTGCCACCATATTATAGTAATACTCCGGCATGTCTTTTGTCGAACTATCAATACCTAGAACAACAAATTCATCTCTATCCCAATATTTATATGCTATTTCATCACCATCTATTGTCTGGTGAAGTGCTCTTGCCTCTGTTTCCGTAAAGAAGACTCCACCATAGTACGCTCCATAATCATGATCTGCACGGATATAGATATAAGGAGCACGAAGGCTGTCCAATCCTTCCTTTATCATGGCTACATTCGAGTTGCTGCAATAATCCATCATATCACCGCCAAAAATAATACCATCAAATTCATGATAATTAAGGTATTTTACAATTTCCGGCCATAGTTCTTCTGCATGTACTCCATCAGAAGTAATCGACAATTCCTCATATCGTTTGCTGATTGCATCAAGATACTCTGCATGCACATCACCTGCTTCTTCTCCTGCCTCATGATCACTAATCAGATGCAGATCACTAACCCAGGCTATGGTGTACTCTCTTGTAAGTCCTTCGATGGAAAGTGTTACTTCTTCTGTTGTAAAATCATACTCCGGCTCCGGATAGCTTACTTCCTGAGTCTGAGTAGTTTCTTCCTCCTGTGAAGTTTCGGTTTCCTTTGAAGATTCACTCATCTCCTCCTTTGTCTCCTCTTCAAAATAGAAAACATCCGGCTCTTTTTTTTGTGATTTTATTCCTGCAAATATTATAATAAGCATAATCAAAAGAATACAGGATAATCCGCAGATTATCCATGTAGTCTTTTGATTATTTCTATTCCTGTTTCTTCTCATACTCTTACTGCTTTAGAAATGTTACTGAACTCATACGGTCACGAATCCACTGACGATTTTCCTGAGTAACACCATTGGTAGCATCTACAGGATGTGTAATGAAGTCGTTAAAGTACCAGAAATGGTCTAAAGCCACATCTACTCCTATTCTTAATCCCTGTGTCTCGGCAATATGATCCACGATATCATTATATGCACTCTCTACTTCCGTACAGTCTTCTCCGGCTTCCTTCATATAAGTGATATAGTAATCAATCATCATTGGATTATAATCCATAACGTCTATCAGGTTAGCAATCTTAATAGCAGCACCTTTACCGGTTATCGTTCCATTAGCAATCTCTGTTTCAATCTGTTTCTGTGTCCACCATGAAAGCGCATAAGCATAACGCAGTCTGATTGGATTATCAAGATCAGAAGAATCAAACATATTATCTGCTGTTTCTGACATAAGATTCCATGACTCTGTTCTTGACCATGTTGCCCTGCTTGTAAACTCATCAAATGTAGAGATTATCTTTTCTGTATATGTTTTGTCAAATTCATCTCTTGCAGAAGTAAGGGAAGATGTATCTACCGCATATCCTTTGGCTATCAACTCTTCTCCTAAAGCGATTGCATCTTCCAGCTCCATCATAATCTGACCATAGATACCACCTGAAAGAGTGGAACCATTGAGCATGTCCTTATGCTTATTCACAGCTGTTACATAGGAAGCATATGCATCTGTGACTCTGTCAGCCGCTAAAGCTGTATCTCCTGCTTCTTCTGCCTTTGCAACAGACTGATTAATCGCTGTTGTAAGAGTATTCATACCATTTACGATTTCCGCATCCGTTGCAATCTGGCTCTTACCTGTTGTAATCAGAGTATCCTCTTCTGTAAAAAGCTCATCTGCATTCACAGCAGCAGTTGTCTCATCTTCACTGGAACTCTCTGTTTCTTCTTCTGTACTTTCTTCGCTAACCTGTTTGGTATTTCCATCTATAAACGGTAACGAAAACGTTCCGTTCCATACCAGAAAGCATATAACTCCGGATGCAATGACCAGCACGCCCAGAATAACTGCAGCAATAATCAAACCGGCGCCTGCTTTCTCCGGTTCCTGCAGCTGCTTGGAATCTTTTTGTTTTTTTACTTTCTTCTTGCCGTTATTCTCCGGTGGAACAATATTTCCAGGTTGAGGAATGTTCTGTTGGTAATTCATCTGATTTGGCGTTCCAACAATATTACCATACTGATTTCCTGTAACATTTGCTCCATTTCCTGTATTATCAATATGTACGGTACGGCTACTATCAACACCTGTATCATTTCCAAATAAGAATAACGTTTTCTCATCATCATTCTGTGGTGCTGATGGTGTCGGTGATATCGGTCTGGCTTGTGGCACTGGTGTTACCGGTGTTACTGGTGTTGTTGGCGCTGCCGGTTTTGCTTCCACAGGCGTTCCACACTTGGTACAAAATCTTGCTCCCGGCATTAATTCCGCTCCACATTTCACACATACCGATTTCTGTACCTGTTGAACAGGTTTCATTGCCTGATTCGCATTTGCCATTGCTTCTGCAAGATTACAGCCACATTTTATGCAAAATTTTGCATTGCCATTAATCTCATTTTGACACTTTGGACATTTCATTTTTTCATTCTCCTTCATTTATTTCTATACAAAAAATATCATAAATACTTAAATACAATAGCATATTTCATTCTTCTATTCAATTCTTCTACTCAATTCTTAGAGTTCAATTATGTAATATTATTCATGTGACCACCAGCTCTTATCCGTAACATTATTATAGTATCTTTGAATATAACTTATCCCGGCTATTATAATTTACGGTTGAACAGTAACTGTTATTCTTACTTTGCATGATCAGTAATCCGCTTTTCAGTTTCATTATAACAGACTGCGATTTCGCCTACTATATTACTCATTCTTCTGCATTTCTCAGAAAGACTTCCAAGTCTTCTTTCCAGAATGCCAAGGTTCCTTTTTACCAATATATATGACTTCATGCTTTGTAAATTATGATTTATGCCGGAAATCTCTTCCGAAATATTCCTCAAATTTTGTCCATATATATTCATATTTTCTTTATATGTATAAAGTGCCTCTGTTCTAACCTTAAACTTGGAATATCCACTTCCACTATTTACACTTACTACTGTTTTATCAGCTCCATTTTTTTCAACAGATATTTCATCCATATAATAATTAATTCCTGATAACACACTGAATAAATCTCTGATTTGTTCTTCTGTAAGAGAAATTCCATACTTTTGTGCTAATTTTTGAATCATTTCAATGATAAAATTCGGCAGATGATCTGCCAAAAAGTTTACTCCATCAAAAAGATAATCAAAAACAGGGCTATTCATAATATCTTCAACCAGTTTTACAATCTCCAAAGGTTTCTCTAACCCAAACTGACTCATAATTGCATTAATAGATTCTGCAAATTCTGGATATTTCTGTTCATATTCTATAAAATAGGCTATTAAGTATGCTGCATTATCAATGTTATTTCCCTCAAAAAACAATTGAAACAATTCATTTGTGTTAAAATCTCCTCCTAATCCCATTTCTGCAATTTCGCCAATAAATGCCAATGCATCGGCACGCTTTTCCGGTGGGATGGAGCGCAGATAACTATTCAAGAATTGATCTAATTCCTGCATTTCCCTGCCTTGTTCGGACTCTGTAATTGAAAAAACACCATTTTCATCAAATTGGAAATATGTATTAGGACAATGATTTTCAAGAAATCCTCCTTCTCCGATATCGTAGCCTTTATAATATTTCTTTTCTCCAATATCGTTCAACAATATATTTACATAATCATAGTCTACATTATGGTTCGTAATTTTTCCCTGATTTCTTGCTATTTCATCCTGATATTCATTTACAAATTCATCAGAAAAGCCTTGTCCATCAAAAGATATACATCTATCTACAGAATCATCCATGATTGTAATGTATTTTGCCTTATTTCCTCCCTTAGAATGACCTGTAACTGTTATAGAACTAAAATCACTTTTATCCAAACTTTGATACCAATCCAACGCATTTTTCTGCTGTTGCGTAGACACCTTATCACTTGTTCCAGTAGGCCCACCACCTACGAAATCGTCTTTCCATTCATCGGATGCTGTTCCTCGAAAAGCGACTACTGCCTCCCCTGTATCAGGATTTTTAAAGACTGCACTTACACCACCACCTCCTCCTTTTTGTATATCATTATCTATATGTGTACCTACAATCTCCATACTCATTAATGTTGGATCATTTCTTACTGCTGCTATAATATTTTTCCAATCATTTCCTGTTGTATAGGATCCATATTCTGTTCCATCAGAAAGTTGGGATATATCTATTTCATTTATCCAATCCTCTATAGTTACACTTTGAGTATCTGTTATTCCTACCAATGGAGATTGATTTGTAATATACATTAAATTCTCCAATAATAAGACTTGTTCTGCTGTCAATTTCTCATTCATAACTTAGTCCTCTCTAAAATTCTGAAATGTAGCTTTAAAAAGATAATTTTGGGGACGTAACTCTTCTTTTCGTAATATGTCTGCAGAGTATGTCCCATCATATGCATACACTTTGAACGAACCGTAGAAATGATTGCTGTATATTATCTCCTTAATCTCGCTCACAATATTCTGAAAAATATCCTCTGTCATGATGTTATCAACTATATAGATACTCGTATTCGCGGATAATTCTACTTTCCCACTTGTAATATCTTCTATTTTCAGATTTGAATCATACTCTTTCCCCTTAGGCCATGGCATTGTAGAAATAACTATTTCTACATTATTTACTTTCTGTTGCAGCGCATCCTGTACACATTCATCATACTTATCTGCAATAATTGCTTCATAAAAATTATCTTCTGCATAATATCCATTATTGTCTTCTGAGTTATATATATATACCGTATAGTTTTTTCCATCACCTTCTTTATCAACAAATGTAAATTCAGCTTGTGGCATCAGTTTGCTCTTAGGTTCGCCATATATTATTTCCATGGTATAATCAGGGTATTTTTCTAATAAATATACTTTTGCATAACGATATCTTTCTAAATTGTCTCTTTGATAAGAAAATAAGTTTCCGCTTTGAATGCGTTCTTCATTTACATACATTTTAGAAAGTATTTCTATTTCATCTGATTGTAATTCAATGATATCTGCCATTTTCGCTGTTTCCTCCGATTTCATTTCTGAATTTCCACATGCCATTAATTGTATAGTTAACATTATGGGTATAATTGATATTTTATTAAGTATGCTTTTTTTCACCTAAGCACCTCTCTTCAAAATCACTTTATCTATTCTCCATAACTTCTATCATTTCCTCTACTGTATATAAGTTATCATATTGATATCCACTGACTGACTTATTAACATCGTATACCTTAGAAAGCTCTTGCTCATATTCTTTTTCTGTCATTCTCACACCATTCCATTCATAATAGTAAATTGGATTTCCATCTGCATCAAACTGTACATTCGAATTATCTTCTGCCCCATATGATCCTTGAGCAACTACCTCTAATTCACCATTAATAATGCTGAAAACAACATCATAATAGCAATCCATGTGTCCTCCCGAATTACAAAGAAGATTCTTACGTTCTATGTAGGAAAAATAAAGCCTTGACAGTTGTGTCACATAAACCGTTCCGTTTGAATAATTGACTATACGGCATCCTGCTGCTTCACAATTTCCAACCTCCACCAGTTCAGGTATATCATCATCATCAAGATAAATTAAGTTATATCCATCCATATACTCCGATTCGGAGTCATATTGCAAATAGTCAATATATGCCTGCTTCCAGTCGTCATCTCCAGCCACTGCCGCATCTGCTGATGTTGTATCTTGCTCTGTTATAGCTTCTTGCGCATAAAAGTCCTCTGCTACTGTTGTAGTTACTGCAGCTGCCTCTGTATCAGTATCTGTTGTTTCCTCTGTCTGCGCTTCCATCTCTGCAAGCTTTTCTTCTAACTCATCTAACTGTTCCTTAAGTTCCTCTGAATCTGTTCTTTTATATCCTTTTTTCAGAATCTTTGCTGCCTTCTCTAAATCTCCACTTTGTGTATATGCCTCGGCTAGTCCGATATAAGCTTCAACCATCTTCGGTTCCAGATTAATTACCTCTTCAAATGCTGCTATCGCCTCATCATACTCTTCTGCAAGAAGGTAATTTTGTGCCAATTCCATTTGTTTTTTTATCTTTGCCGTATTACTATTCATGCAGATTACCAAAAATGCGGCAATAACAATAATTATGATTGCTTCTATTACTAAAATGAATGTTAAAACTTTTCTTTTCTTATTCATACTTTTCCCTCAGCTATCTTATCTGTTCAAGTCTGTTATATTTGTCGTATAAATTATACCATTTCCGGTTCCGGCTCACCGGTTACCGTATTCCATACCTTTTCCCAGCCTTCGCCAAATCTCTGTGTAATATTTTCTATTCCTGTTGTGATTCCATTGCCAATAGAATCCACAGCGTCAGCCGCTGCTTCAATAAGTTTATCTTCTACTCCTATTGCCTCAAGAGTTACATCCTTAATAACACCACCTACCGTACTGTTACCAAATTCCTTTGACATAGTGTTTATTGTCTTTGCAATTTGCTTTTGCACAAATTGGGGTGAATTATTATACAGATCCATTGTTTTATTGATAACATCAGAGGCAAATTTTCCACCTTTATCAACCAAATCATCTACTTTAGCAATCACATCATCTGCTTTTTTCCATACTCCCCTTGTGTAATCTATGATACCACCTAATGCTTCTCCTGCTTCATCTGCATATTTCGTTAAGCCAAGGCACTCATCCGAATATTTCAATAAATCACACAATGGAACTAATGCTACTACATCTACAACAAGAGAAATAACTTCTTCTGTTTCAACACCATCCCTAAACTGATATAAATCACCGGCAATATCTCTTAAATCTGCAATCCACCCAATTGGAGTACACCCCACAATAACACTTCCCACAATCCCAAGTAAAGTGCTATCATCTGTAAAGTTTCCAAGCAGAATCTGCTTTAGGCTTCTTATAAAATAATCTAATATTTCTGAATCTTCCTTTGGCAGATTCTCTCCGGGAAGCAATTCTTCCACTGGTGGTAAACCCGGAATGAAAGGAGATGACCCGGTACTATTTTGCTGTTCTGGTGATTTTATCGCAGCATTATCTACAATTGCATTTTCAGCCGCAATATACAGGATAATAATCTCATCCATTTTTCCGGACATGGTATTTAACTTATTTCTGAATCCATCACAGTTTGAAGCAAGTCTCTCCAATCTGTTTCTCACATTGCCTGATTGTGCAAGTGTTGGCATAAGACTATTTCTGACCTGATTGATTGATTCATAATAATTTCCTACCTTGTTCGCACTATCTGCTAAGTCCTTGACTATTGTCTGCATTTCTTTTGTTTTCACAAAAAAACAAGCCATAAATTATCCCTCGCTTTCAGAAGAATGATTCTCATCGGTAAGCAATGCTCTAAAACGAAGCTCCTCAATATCCTGAAAACCGATAAAATATACCATTTGAATATCCTCCTGATTGAACAATATCACATCATGATTATTTAGTGTTCCTTCCGGATACAGGCAGGCTACATAGTCATATTCTTTGTTCTCACTTTGTACAAACTGCTTTCTGCCATATATCATTAATCTTTTTTTGCCTTCCTTCAAAAGCACAACTGTACCGATTGGTAAATAACTTTTCTTCTCCATAAAGCACCCATTCCTTCCATTCACAAAAGGCATTCGATACTCTATCGAATGCCTTTATTAACAATTCCACAGAAACTATGAAATAACATCTCCTGCAAGTGCATTGCCAACCTCAGCATTTGCCTGTTCTGCTGCCTGATACTGCTGAGCCATATTCTTCAGATCCGTTACATGCTCATTGATCATGCTGTGCATTCTGTTCATATCGTCCTCTAACTGATGGAACTTGGTACTGTATGCAGTAGCTGCCTCGCCTTCCCATACGGACTTTAAAGAATCTACGGTTGAAATCATCTGCTGTGTCAGATTCTGGACCTGTGAGTTTGCTGAATTGAATTCCTCTGCTGTGCTGATTAATTTTTCAGGTGTTACTTTAATAATGCCTTCCATATATTTGTTCTCCTTTTTCTTTTCATAATGATATATGTTTCTATTTTCTATTCAGTTGTATTTATGTACTTATTTATATGATCTGTTGGATGCTATCTCTGCATTCTGTGCTTCTGCCTGCTCATACTTCTGAGCGATAGTCTCCAATGCCTGACAATACTTCTCAATTAATTCATAAAAAGCATCCATCTGTGTCTTGTCATTATTGAATGCTGTGTGAAATGCTGTCTTTGCTTCGCCTTCCCACATGGATGCCAAGGATGCTTCCTGGCTCTCCAGATTGCCTACCTGTGATTTGAACTGTCCGTTAAAACTTCTAAGTTCGTTTGCCTTTGCCTTTAATTGAGCTGCTGTTACCTGAATAAGTGCCATAATTTGTTTCCTCCTAAAATTGTTTTCTTGTTTATGTTATTATGATATCTCTTTTTTACCGGTTTTTATCATTTTCTGATAAATGACTTATTTTCCGGTATGAATGACCTGTTGCATGAAAAAGTGTTTGTTAATTACTATTGTTATATGTCCTCTGCTCTGCAATCTCTAAGGCTGCCATCTCGGCATTGTATATGTTCCGTGCAATGGTTCTGATATCAGAGGCAATACCATGCAGTTCAGAAGCTGATGATGAAATATTGCTCTGCAAGGTATTTCCCTTGGAAAGATATGCATTTGCATTCTCTCCCTTCCAGTTCTGCGACAATGTCTGCATACTGTTGCTCAGCTTGTCCTTGGCAAGGCTTCCCAGATTATTTGCAATGTTGTCCAGTTTGTCTGCCTGACTGCATGCCTGTTGGAAGTCAAATTCTATACTTTGTCTCGTTGCCATTTTCTCTTCTCCTTTCCTCTAAATTGCCTATGAGATTACATCACCCGGTAATTCGAGTGCCAGATTTTCTACTTCATCCTCAATGTTCAGATAGTTCTTTGCAATCTGTTCAAGATCAGTCGGATGTTCCAATAATCTTGCGAACATTTCCTGTATATGTTCATTTTCATCGGTATATATTTTCCGATGAAGGTCTCCGGCTTCGCCAATCCAATAGTTTCTTGTTTTTTCTATGATTTCGCCTATTCTTTCAAAACTGGCTGTCAGATTTGATATATTATTCCTGGTTGTTTCTGCTTTCGTTAATAATTGTTCCGGCGTTACCTTAAGTATAACCTGTCCCGATATTGCCATTTTCTCACCTCCGCCTGCTTATATGGATGCGATCAGAGAACTGACCTCTGATTCGCAGGAATCATATTGCTTCTTAGCATATTCCATACATTCAATCAGCTTCTGTAACATACCACAGATTTCCTCTGCATACTGCACATCATTTTGGAACTGCATCATAAAGACTTGATTAGCGGGACCATCCCACATAGCATCCAGTTCTGTCATATCTGTAGCCATGGTCTGTATATATTTCCTTGCCACTTCCAGTTCATTCGTCAGCTCACCAATATCTGTGGCAAGTGTATTGGTTTCTATTTCTATTTCCTTAATAGCCATATCCTTCTCCTTTCCCCCAGACTATATTACTGACCGTAACATACCTGAAATATTCTGCAGATTATTCGTTCCAATTGCATGACGTCTATATACGATTGTCTCCTGTTGTGCATAATCAGAAATTCTGTTTTCACAGCTGTTGTAATACAGGATTGTTTTGTCCAGACACTGTGACATTCTGTCTAAAGTCCTCTTTGATTCTTCCAGCCTTTCCTTCTGCCTCCTGAGCGCTGCCATTGGACCATCCATGTCAGACAGACAGTTCAATCTCTGCATAACCTGTTCCATATCCCATATTTGGTTATTTAGGGAATTTCTCTGTTGTTCCAGATTCTCCCGCACATATATAGCTTGATCTATTCTTACTTTTAACATGTTTTGCTCCTTTGTCTGCTGTGATTGTATAGTAACATGTCATATGAAATAAGTTCCTTTTTCATGACGAAAAGCACATTTAGGCGTATGAATAACCTATAAGAGCATTAACTTCCCTCCTGTCTTTATCCCACACTCTGCTAAAGTGGTTTCCTTGGAAAGGATAGTTCTGTTATCCATAGAACACAACAACAGCTTTTCTATCCTGCCTTCCAGCCGACAATGTTCTTTCTGACATATCATTTCACCAATCTCCTCTACCAGAAGCCCTATCTTTACATCCTCATCCAGTTGAAAATCATATACATTATCTACTGAAGGTACAAATACATCTACCAGTATCACGATTTCTCTCCTCCCATTTCCAACACATCGAATACCTTATCACCCTGCTCATCACTATACACAATATACTCATCAAGTCCCATAGCAAATTTGATTACCTGCTTCTTCTTACATTTCGTGTGTACATCATATTCCTGCAAGAGCTGTTTTACCTTTGGCTTTTGTAAGATAGTCTCTTTATTCGCCAGCCAGTATCCCCTTGCTTCCTCGCAAAGACCTTCCGGTGGAGTTTTACATTCCATGACTTCTTTTGCATTTTGTTCCAACCAGTTCCTTTTCATACCTTCCATGATTTCTTCACTGGTCATCTTTTCTATACTGAGAAGATTGTTTTGTTGTCCTCCTGACTGTATCAGTATTGCGTCTTTCCCTGCTACATAGTAATAACTTTCAGGAGAAGAATCATCCACATCAGCATATACCAAAAAGCTCTGGGCATTCTTTATTACATCCATCAGATTATCCAGGGAATCCTCTATCTGAATCCGGTCTTGTAGCTTATTCAGGATTCCCTTCTTTAACATCGTAAACACCGTCTGATAAATCTCTTCCTGAGTTATGGATTCAATACCATTTAGCCTGATTCCATATAATTCCTGCAGTCCCTTTATCGCTAATAAGATGCTAAGCTCCGTTTCCTGAATGTAATATCCTTTCGATATCTCTTTCATCATTTACCTATTCCTTTTAATAATGATTTATAGCTGCGTGACAAAGGTACATCAAAGTCGTCCGTTAAATAAATCATATTTTGTGATAATGCAACTTTGCGTATTTTAAATCTGTTTACAATAAATCCTCTGTGACATCGTATAAAATGCTCCGGAAGTTCTTCTGCAAGCTTGTCTATGGTATGGTAAAAGCCATATTCCTCTTTTCCTGTACATACAAAAATTTTCTTCTCTCTTGCTTCAAAGAAATATATCTGCTCATAAGGAATATGCAGATTTCCTTCCTTAGCTTCAATCACAAACATGTTTTTGTCATCTGCCTGGCTGCATTTCTCTATATATGCCTGAAAAAAATCTTTCAAAACTTCTCTTGCCTGTTCTTTTGTCCACGGACGCAGCAACAGGGAGCTTGCCATAATTCCCGGCTTCATATATTCCATGGGCGAAGTTGCCAGATCCGCAATAATCATAAGAAGCGTTTCCTTATAATTTTTACGGATATCCATAAGACATCCGATTGCCTCCTTGGATGTAACATCATACATCAGCATATCCATAAGTGGTCTGTCTTCCAAAATGGTCTGGAGCTTATCAAGTGCAGCCACCTGTTCTATATTCCAGTAATCTTCAGACAGGGAAGCCGCCAAATCCTTAGAAAGAGTCCGAAGTATCTCTAACTCCCTGCTGTCTTTATCATAAGTCATTAAGGATACCATCTGCTCACCCCTTCACCAATGGAATTACTACTCTATGCACCGTTTCTTCCTCATGATATGGAACTAATCCAATACCTGCTTTCATCGCTTTTGTCTGTTCATTGTATGGAACATAATCAAAATTAAATATTCTCTGACTTGAAACATTACCTCCGAAATGCATACCTGTCTTGTACCGGATAAAGAGATCATAGATTCTGGTTCCGCCAAGTTTGGAAACATCATCCGGCTGTAAAGCTGCAAACCAGTATACGTTATGAAGGCTTCCCTTGTCCAAAAGGTTCTCGATAAAGGGTTTGGCATCACCAAAGTTCTCAGGGTTCTTAACATTCTGGATAAAGTCACCCAAATCAGGAATAAAGAAATACTTTGCCGTAAAGTTTTTCATATCCGTGTAGATTTCCTCGTCTGACAGATTTGCCTGTATATCGCTCTTCTTTTTCTTGTTACGAGTCACGAATTCAGGGAGCAGCTTCTGGAAAAAGGCAAATAAATCTGCTTTTGTCCCAACATAGGTAACTCCTTCTTTTTCAGATAAATAGGAAAGCTCACTCTTAAAATCGAATACAACTATTTCACCACCCTTAAGCATAGCGCTGTTGATAATGACCTTTAACAGATTTGACTTTCCGCTTCTTGCCTTACCTGTTATCAGATAACAGTACGTTCTGCTCAAATCGATACCATAAACAGAAGCATTCTGGGAGTTGTAACCAATTGGAAGATGCCTGTCATCCTGTGCCAGCTTAACAGTATCCTCTAATCCGGCAAATTCTGACCATACCGGTTTTTCAGGAATCTCAGGTATTACCTTAGCACACTTGCCTGTCCATACTTCTCTCATCCTGCGTCCAAGCTTCTCGATTTCCTCAATTCTCTTGAAATCATCTGCTGCTTCAAAAGCAAGTGCAGTCTGGAATTCCAGCACTTCATCGCCTACCTTTGCCAGACCTCTTCCCTTAATATTAACCTCCGGCAAGGTATCGATATGCAGTGTGTGCATGGCATCTGAATATTGGAATTTATCATTCATTTCAAGACAGATTACACTTCTTAGATTTTCTCCTAATCTGGTCGGTATCTCCATGGCACTGAAGCCACCACCGGATATAATCAGGAAAATTCCGTAGCTGACACCATCCTTAGACAGCTGCATGATCACATCATCATAAATATTATTGCTCTTTGTCCTGAAGTTTGCATAATTATCAATAGCAATGATGATAGCCGGTAAGGTAATGCCATTGACCCGCACATACTGACTATAATTACCGCCCTTGAACAGCTTCTTACGTTCTTCCAGGATATCGTTTATCATCGTAAAGAATTTCGCAAGCTTATCATCCTGTCCCTCGTAGATAACTCCACCTACATGAGGCATAGTCTCAAACGCGGACATCATTTTTGCACTATAATCAATTGCATAGATATTGATGTCTGCAGGTGTATATTTCGTCACAAACGCATATAGCAGGGTCTGAAGTAAGGTACTCTTTCCACTGACAATGGTACCAACAATGCCGTGATGACCGTTCTTGGAAAGACTGACCTTTAAAGTATCCTGTGACTGATTTACCGGATCATCATACAGACCTAAGGAAACTTCAAGATTCCACTCTTTTGTTTCCGGCTTTCTCCACTGGTTTCCATCAAAATATTCTTCATATCCCGGAAGCTGTGATAAATAAAGTGTAGTCGGAAGCACAGGAAGCCAAAGCTGGAATTTATGGTCATAGCCATTATTTTTTGCAACGCCATTTAGATACTCTACAACAGCATCTAACTGTGTCTTTTCCTTCTTCTCAGGCAGTTTCAGCCGATGAGACTGAGCATAATTTAAAATCTGCTGTGCTTTTTCATCCGCACTGACTTGTGTATAAAGCTGCTCTACCTGTGAATAGGCTGTCAGAAAATCTTTGATTCTTAAAGCATTATATTCACTATAAGGATAATCAATCTTTTGCCTCTGCAGTTCGGTAAATACCTGCTGTATATAATGATCAAACAATACAGGATCTCCATAATCCACGATCCCTACAGTCCTGATAATGGAAATCAGATCCATAATCCATTGCTTCCTGGCAGATTCCTTCTGCTTCAGCTTTGTTCTGTTACCAATCAGTGCAGCCTTACCGGTGTCAGATACCATATGAGCAATATCTGCCTTAAGGCTTCCACTGTTCTCATCATAAACAGCACCACTCCATCCTGACTGAAACAGTTCAAACAACTCGTCGTTACCTACCTGCATATAGCAGCGTCCGGCCTGTGTTATATACGCAGCATCCGGTCTGTGGAGCATATCTGTACTGTCCTGTCTGTCCTGAACACGAAGGCACAAACGGAACCTCGAATTACTCCAGATATTATCATCTACCGTTCCACTCGGCTTTTGTGTAGCAAGGATCAGATGAACACCAAGGCTTCGTCCTACCTGGGCAACACTTATCAGTTCTCTCATGAAATCCGGTTCTTCTCTTTTCAATTCCGCAAACTCATCGATAATAATAAACAGATGCGGAACCGGAATAGAAGCTTCATTGTTCTTATAAAGCCGGGTATACAGATTAATATTATTGACACCATGCTCATTGAAGATTCTTTGTCTTCTCTTATTCTCACTCTTGATAGATACCATGGCACGTTTTACCTGGTTTCCTGAAAGATTGGAAATCTGTCCAATCATATGAGGCAGCCCATCAAAAAGATTTGCCATACCACCGCCCTTATAATCGATCAGGAAAAATCCAACATCATCAGGACTATAATTAATAGCAAGAGACAGAATATAGGTCTGAAGTGTCTCACTTTTACCGGAACCTGTCGTACCAGCTACTAATCCGTGAGGACCATGATATTTCTCATGTACATCAAGGTACATAGGCGCTCCACCGGCTTTTTGTCCCACAATTGCCCGCATACTCTCATAAGTACGATTCTTTTTCCAGTTATCCAGAACATGGAATTCATTCATATTGCGGATTCCAAACATATCAAAAAAAGTCAAAGAATTAGGAATATCTCCACCTGTTTCATTCTCACTTACTTCCACATCAGATAATGTTCTTGCTAATCTCTCAAGCTGTATATTATGTACGAAATCAAATTCAATAGGAATTCTTTCTTCTACATCATCTGCTATACCATACATTCCCTTGAACCTGTCATCATTCTGAATGATATAGTCACATGCATTCGGTAAACCATCATAAGAATCTGCCAGAAATACAGTAGTAATACCATAGTTCTCATCAGAGTCAAAAATATATTTTGTAATCAGTTCTCCCTCTAGCAGTTCAGGGTCAGAAATGAAAAGAACATAGTGAGGTTTATACATGATATTCTTACCGGTATGATTACCCTTTTCTTCCATACGAATACGTAATACCTTGGTAATCTCGTACAGGACATCTCCTACTTCTGCCCTGTTCCCTGCAACAAATCTTGTCTTTTTATCTTCTGACCATACATGAGGGAACCATTTCAGATATTCCCAGCTCTCACCGGTATCGGTCAGTTCATCATATACAAAAGCCATTTTTACATCTGTATAACAATTAGATACTGCAATCTGAGCCACCAGATTATGCATGACATCAATTGCCCCTCTCTTGCCCTCACCTCCAACAATACCAATCAGTCTGTGCTCCAGCAAATCCACACAAATAGGAACCTGATGCAGATTTTTGTAGCTTTCCTGAATGACAGACGGCTTCTCTGCAAGAGAATCTATCATAAGGCTGAATCTTTCCTTGGGAATATTGATAGTAACCTGGAAAGGCATATCTCCAATACCAATTCTATGAGTCAGAAAATCTTTATGATCTTTATTTCGATTCCATAGAAGCTGATTATTTTCATCATATCCACTGCACTCCTCTGCGGGCAAATACATTTTCCGAAGATACGCTGTATTTTTCTCATACTTTTCCTTTATGTTATTAGCTGTGTCTACAAGATACTGATGGTAAGTATCAAACCTATGCAGTTCCTCTTCCTCATTTTTCCGTTTCTCATAACGCAGATTTACCAGGGTCCAGGTTATTCCTATCAATGCCGAAGAAACTGCAGTAATGATACCTGTGTACATGAAGATACCACTTTTACTGCCATTCATGCGGGAGCTGAATACGGTTAACAAACATCCGAAAATCATAGGCAGGGACATCGTCAGGGAGGGACCAATGATCATCGCTAAAGGCTTCTTGTTTTGAGGCTTTGGCTGTGGTGGTGCCTCAATATCAATTACTTCATCATCCATTTTATATATCTGCCTTGGCGAGCGGTGATAAAGTACCTTCTTCTCTTTTCTGCTATTGTCTGTGTTATTCGGATTTACTGCATTTTGTTCAACATACTCATACAGCTTCTCCTCATTTACCCTTACACTGTCATAGCCTGTATTGACCGCAATGATGCCATCCAAATACACAATACAGAGTCCATAGATATCTATGCAGTCGCCGAATTCCAGAAGTCTTGGCTCCTTCATTCGTACATCATTTACATATACGCCGTTGGTACTGATATCTTCCAGAATAAACTGATTTCCATTCCGCTTAATAATGGCATGTTCTCTGGACACTAAATTCAATGTGTCATACTGAATATCATTTATCTCGTTCTTTCCTATTGTAATGAAACTGTTTGCTCTAATATCATATTTCCGAAACACATGAAAGGAACTGTCTGTCTGACTGATCAGAATATTCAAAGCTTCACAATGAGGCACAGAAACAGACAGTAAATCCTGATTCTGGATTTCCCTGCCAAAATAATTTTCCTTTGTGATAGAATTCTGGATATAATAGGAATCTGATTCTAAGAAAACCCATCTTCCGTCTATGACTTCCATGTCGATTTCCAAGTCTTCCTGCAGATGAAAGATTTCTTTTTTTAATATTATGGAATAATTAGTATTATTCACTACAGGCAGCATATATTTTTTATATGCCCGCGTTGTATGTATTAATAGTACAAAACTCATAATCCTCTTCCTTTTCTCATGTGTATATCGGTTTTTATGTTATTCCATTACAACTCTTGGATAATTCATTTCCATTAATGTGTTTCCATAGCTCTCCTCAGTCAGATATATATTGGAAAGCCCACACCATCCATTTTGGTCAGCTTCTTTATCTGCGTTCACTATAGCAATCACATGGCGTGTCCTGTTCTTTACTTGTGGCTCATTTTCCCATTTCATATTCTTAGCAGATGTGTCTGTCATTTTTATATAAGTAATTCCCTCTTCAAGCTGAGGTTCACTATCCAATAAAGATGTATTCCCATATATCTTTTTACAAAGCTTATTGCTGTCATCTTTACTATATCGATGTACCAGTTCACTGTTTAAAGAAGTATAGTAGCCTCCTTCTTCCAGCAATTTTCTCATTTCCGGTATATCAAGCTGATCTGCCTCACACCACGTATTCATATTGGTATCGCTATATTTACTCTTTTCCTCATATGCAACAGTACTCACTTTAACATTCTGAAAGGTTAAATATACGGGATTTAAGTCTCCCATGGAATGCATGGCAATCACATAAGGGCATCTATAATTTCTCAGTTCGCAATTTCTGATCGTAAACTGTGTTTCTCCGGCTGTCTCCATAGCCTGTGTATTGTGAAAATAGATACAGCCTCCTAAACCATTTGATATCAACTCACTGCTAGAGATTGTAATTTGATTCTCTCCCCTGCTGCCTATTCCAACACACTGATTGTTGCTAGAAATAATTTTACAATTATCTATATGCAGCTGCCTGCCATAGGAATAATTCTGATCGATATGTATCGTATAGCCGGGAAAGCACTGCTGCCACCTATATATAGATAAAAGATCATTGCTATCATAATCCGGTAATTCGCAGGGTAAGGTATTAATTTCATCTGTCTTGGTACCACAAATTGTCATATTATATACTTTACCTGCTCCTATGGTAAGAGGAATATAGTGATACTTTTCGGAATTCGCTGTCAGAATGCACTCATCACGACTTATACCAATCAGATTTACTGTCTTCTCCATAATCTCTACATTTTCTTCATAAACCCCCGGGTAAATCAGGAGGGTATCACCTGATTCCACATTGGTAACTCCCTCCTGAATCGTGACAAAATCTCCTGAACCATCCTGCTTTACTTCATAGATATTGCCTTCCATAGCTGCTTCAGACAACTGTTCCAACAGTAGGCTTCCATCTGCGGCATGTGCTTTCATCCCAATCCATAATGTGCTAAACAGAAATAATGGAAACAATAGCACTATCCATATTTTCTTATGCCTTTTCATATAAATTACTCCTATCGGTATCCCATTGTTTTCTCATATTCGATTAATAAATTAAGATTATATTTCTCAAACATATTCAAAGTACTTTCATCAAAGTTTGCAGATGTTGGTTGATACCAGCTATATTGTGAGAAATAATTATTCACAGCCTGGTCACTAAAGGTTCTTCCATGACGTGCAAATATTTCATAGACTGCCAATCTTAATTCATACTGTGATAAATG
>JALEWA010000222.1 GCA_022788085.1 Lachnospiraceae bacterium | reverse complement strand
ACAATATAATAAACTTGTCCTTTTTCACTGCCGATTTTATATTCTTCGACAGTTATGTCTGAGGCAGAACTATTTTCCATTAATCCAAACTGTAATTGTATTCCCATTTCCATTGCATTTGGTATAATTTGTGTTCCCATTCTTGAGGCCACACGTTTTAAAAACTGCCAATCTGTTTCCTTGTATTGAACAAGATATTTTTCTATTGTTGCCTCTTCATTGGTTTCAATTCTTCCCATTGCCTTCTCATAATTATCCATTACTTTATCTATAACTTCATAATAAGTAATATTATCATCTTGAAATGATCTTGTATGTGCATTAATATCCAGTAAATAGGAAGTACTCTTCAACTCCATCTCTAACATTTTAGTCCGATCTGCGCATTTTATCGTGCATTGTGAAATAATTCCTTGAAACAATGTAAATTCACATCCTGTTTCATCAACGCCAAGTATCTTTGCACTTTCATCTGCCAGACTTTTTTGGAAGCATTCATTTTCATCTTCATCTGCAATATGTCCGGAAATTCTAGCAACTCCGTGTTCATTCACACACTGATATATGGTACACTCCTTTACATCCAAAAGGTGGTATCCCTCTATTTTTATGTATACCTCTCTCATATCTTTCCATCCTCTATCCTATACTTCTTTTTTTGTTAAATCTGTAATCGATTTTATCATCTGAATTACTGCTTCCCTCCACTGGTCCATTTCTTCAAACCTGCAATTAAACGTTCCCTGTAAAACCTTTCCACCAATAGAAGTAACATACAGTAAATTATAAATGGCTCCATCCATAGCATAACTTTTATAATCAAACCAGCTGCATATTGTATTCCCAAGTTCCATCGTTTTTTCTTCAAAAAAAATATTTGCAGGATACATATTTCGTATTCCTTTTTTAAGTGTATTTGTTGCCCCTTTTATCTGTTGCGGCAGAATATTTCTATCAAAAAGATTAAATGCCATATTTACCATACCTGTATCATCAGTCTTTATTACCTGTGGTCTGCATTCTGATGGATATTTTATTTTTGCTATTTTTTTTGGCATTGTAATAAATCCTTCCGGAAGCAAAATGCTCATTTTTTCCTGATATATAATTTGTTCTTCAAACTTTACCACTTTTCCATCAATAAAAAACCCTGTTTTTATATCACAATATTCTTCCTTCATTTGACTTTTTCTTAGTTCTATGACACGCTCATCACTAAAATCCATACCTCTTCCTCCCATTTTTCTTTGATTTTGTTTTCAATTGTGATTATTATATCAAACGCTATCGTTTCTTACCAGATAATTGTAGCAACACTACTGCCTCCTTATGCTCCTATGTACAAAAAGGGTTATGAACAGAATCATGAAATCAAAAAGAAAAAGACCTTATAGAAGGGGATGATACCCTCTCTACAAGGTCTAACTAAATCTAGAGATAAAGGGGCGAAATAATTCGCTCTCCTCATTGTTACAAATAGATACACAGAAGCACATCAATTTTTCAGGCTATTGATTATTCCTCATCGGTTACCTCTTCAAGCCTTACAATAACCCCTGACCAAGAAGTATAATACACTTTATATTCTTTACCTTCCTCAATATTGTTTCGCTCTAAAAGAATATCCGGCAGGAAAAGCACTCTTTTTGAATATGTCATCTTACAAGATGTAAATCCGGTGACATGTGTTAAACTGCTGAGACTTCTTAAACTCTCACCGTCTTGGATTAGTTCAAAGCTATCCGTTCTTTCCTCTAAAGACCCATTCTCAATTGAAACACAATCCGTCCGATATCCCATTACTTCACGCTTACAATCCTTTGAGCATTCCACTGTAAGAAATGCAATAAAACACAAACAAAGTATGTTAAATAAAATTGCAACTCCATATTCATATGGCACAAAAAGTCCCTTCTCTCTTTTGCGTGCTTTGGTAATACAAATGTATATCCATATATCTATGATAATATTTACAAGCAATCCAAACCATAAACCAAAATATATTCCCATGTTCCATTTGTAATAACTACTTATGATATCCATAACAGTGGTGCTTCTCTCCACAGCACTATTAATATAGATACCACTCAATAAAAAAAGCATATAGAAAAGAAAACCAAAGAGCTTTACAAGCACAATAAGAAAATATCTTATTTTCAATTTTTTCATATCATTCACTCAGCCTCCAATAAAAATACTAATACATTTCACCCCTAAAGTACTCTACCCGTGATTCAAAAAAGCCTTCTCTATTGTACTCTTTATTGCCTCATCATAAGTCTCCACGAAAGCTATCTCACGCCCATGATTCTTTTCCGTCATCTATGTCACATCCTTCTTAACTATATATTGTAGTATAGACTGAATTTTCAGAAAAGTACAGTTGACGTATTCACTAATTAATTCCTGTTAAAAGCCCATTTCTTTTGGTAAACCTGTGTTTTTCTTTTAATGTAACTCTCCTACAGCCGGATTCATATTAATTGACAGAATCTGCCCTGTCCACATCAAAGAAATAATTCTTTCTTCTGAAACCCACTTCCATTTCCTGGTTCCCGCCTCAGATGATATATCATCATATACCGGTTCTGTTCCAACAAGTTCTGTTAATCTTTGAACCCATTGTTCTACTTCCTCCTGAGATACTTCCCGTTCACCATTTGCTAACCAAACAGAAACCGCATTAACAATTTTATCGTTATTACAACTGGTAAATACAGGGTACTCTCCATCATAAAGCTTTATCTTATAAATTCTTCCAATATAAAAGTTTTTATCCTCTGTCCAGTTTTCCTCGCCGCCTCCCAACAGGCTCGCAGTTTCAGAATCCTGCATTCCAAGGAGCTGTACCAGTTCATCTAATGCTGCCTCAATTAGATATTTTACAGGCACAAAAAATTTCAAAGACTTTTCCTAAAATTCCTGCTTATTGAAAAAAGACCTCACAGAAAAGATTTCTCCTCTCTGCAAGGTCTTATTACATTCTGTTATTTATTTAAAGTACTCTACACCAGACTCAAAGATCTTAAGATCCTGCTCACCATAGATATTCATGGCAACAGCATCATCGCGACGCTCAACGTGAGCCATCTTACCAAAACATCTTCCATCCGGAGAAGTAATACCTTCAATGGCAGCATAAGAGCCATTTACATTCCACTCTTCATCCATAGAAATATTGCCTGCAAAATCAGCATACTGAGTTGCTACCTGCCCGTTTGCAAAGAGCTTATCAATCCACTCCTTCGGAGCAACGAAACGTCCTTCACCATGAGAAGCAGGTGTTACATAAGTCTTACCAAGCTCTGCTTTCTGCAGCCAAGGAGACTTATTGGAAACAACCTTAGTATATACCATCTTAGAGATATGGCGGTTAATTGTATTGAAGGTAAGAGTTGGAGAATCCTCCTTTTGTCCAACGATTTCACCATAAGGTACAAGACCAAGCTTGATGATAGCCTGGAATCCGTTACAGATACCTAATGCAAGACCATCTCTTTCATTTAAGAGCTTCATAACAGCTTCCTTCATCTTCGCATTCCGGAATGCGGTTGCAAAGAACTTAGCACTACCGTCCGGTTCGTCACCTGCTGAGAAACCGCCCGGGAACATGATAATCTGTGCCTGACTGATTGCCTTCTCAAACTCATCTACAGACTCTCTGATATCAGATGCAGTCATGTTACGGAATACCTTTGTTACAACGTTAGCACCTGCACGTTCAAATGCCTTTGCACTATCATATTCACAGTTCGTTCCAGGGAACACCGGAATAAATACAGTAGGCTTTGCAACTTTATTCTTACATACATAAATATCAGAAGCTTTGTAAAGCTTTGTTTCAATTGCATCTGTTGCCTTTACAGCCTTTGTAGGGAATACCTTCTCAAGCTTGCTTGTCCATGCCTTCAATGCTTCATCCATAGTAACAGTAACGTCTTTGTATACAAATCCTGCGTTCTCTTCCAATACAGTACCAACTACGGTATACTCTACCTGGCTTTCCTGTAATGCTTCCATTTCCTCTGCAGGTACTTCAGCAATGATATCGCCGATTCTGTTCGTGAATAGCGCATTTGCCTCTAACTCATTAGAGAATTCTACACCAAGCCTGTTACCAAATGCCATCTTAGCAGCTGCTGCCATGATACCCTTGGAATCTAATGCATAAGCAGATACGATAACCTTCTTTGCAATTAATGCAGCGATGCCATCGTAAAGCTTCATAACCTCTTCATAAACAGGAATATCGAATTCATCCTTCTTAATCGCAAAAGTAACAAGTTTATTTCCGGCCTTCTTAAGTTCAGGAGTAATAATATCCTGTTTCTTTGCCACATCTACAGCAAAGGATACTAATGTTGGAGGTACATCAATCTCATTAAAAGTACCTGACATAGAGTCCTTACCACCGATAGAAGCAAGTCCAAATCCGATCTGTGCATCATAAGAACCAAGTAATGCGGCAAATGGCTGACTCCATCTGGAAGGTTCTTCTGTCATTCTTCTGAAATACTCCTGGAAGGTCAGATGAATCTTCTTATAATCACCACCGTTTGCAACGATTCTTGCGATAGACTCTGTTACTGCATAAATTGCTCCATGATATGGACTCCATGAAGAAAGATATGGATCAAAGCCATAACTCATCATCGTTACAACATCTGTCTTGCCCTTAAGGACAGGAAGCTTTGCAACCATAGTCTGAGTCTCTGTTAACTGGTACTTTCCACCATAAGGCATGAATACACTTCCTGCACCGATGGAAGAATCGAACATTTCTACAAGTCCCTTTTGTGAACATACATTTAAGTCATTTAATTCTGCAAGAACGGCTTCCTTCACATCGCCCTTGTTCAATGCTGCTTCTACTTTCTCAATGGCAATCTTATTGAAATAGTTGTCTTCCTTAACAGGTGTATCTACATATACAGTAGTTTCCTGATGAGCACCATTGGTATCAAGGAATGCTCTTGATAGATTAACGACCTCTTTTCCTCTCCATTTAAGAACAAGTCTAGGTTCTTTGGTAACAACAGCAACTTCTACTGCCTCCAGGTTTTCTTCTGCTGCATAGCCTAAGAATTCTTGAACATCCTTAGGGTCTACAACAACTGCCATTCTTTCCTGTGACTCGGAAATAGCAAGTTCTGTACCATCAAGACCTGCATACTTCTTAGGAACCTTGTCCATATCAACAACAAGACCATCAGCAAGCTCACCGATAGCAACAGAAACACCACCGGCACCAAAGTCATTACACTTCTTAATCAGCTTACTTACTTCTTCTCTTCTGAATAATCTCTGAATCTTACGCTCTGTAGGCGCATTACCCTTCTGAACCTCAGCACCACAAGTCTCGATGGAAGCCTCTGTGTGTACCTTGGAAGAACCTGTTGCACCGCCACAACCGTCACGACCTGTACGTCCACCTAAAAGGATGATGATATCGCCCGGATCAGAATCCTCACGGATAACACTTGCTCTTGGAGCAGCACCCATAACGGCACCGATTTCCATTCTCTTTGCAACATAGTTCGGATGATAAACTTCCTTTACATAGCCGGTTGCAAGACCAATCTGGTTACCATAGGAAGAATATCCGCTTGCAGCACCACGAACCAGCTTCTTCTGAGAAAGCTTACCCTTCATGGTATCTTCTACAGGAACAGTAGGATCAGCAGCTCCCGTTACACGCATTGCCTGATATACATAGGTACGCCCTGATAACGGATCACGGATAGCACCGCCAAGACATGTTGCAGCACCACCAAAAGGCTCAATTTCTGTAGGATGATTATGAGTCTCGTTCTTGAAGTTAACGAGCCACTCCTCTGTAACTACTCCCTTGCCATCCTCCTTGTCAATTTCTACAGGAACAACGATGGAGCAGGCATTAATTTCATTGGAAACCTCCATATCATTAAGCTTTCCGTCTTTTTTCAGCTTACGCATAGCCATCAGGGCAAGATCCATAAGACATACATACTTATCCGTTCTGCCCTGGAAAATTTCTTCTCTTGTCTCAAGATATTTCTTATAGGTTGTCTTGATCGGCTCTGTATAATAACCATCCTCAAAAGTAACATCTTTTAATTCTGTAGAGAAGGTTGTATGACGGCAGTGGTCTGACCAGTACGTATCAAGTACTCTGATTTCTGTTACGGAAGGATCTCTCTTCTCTTCATTCTTGAAATAGTTCTGAATATGCTGGAAATCCTTAAAGGTCATGGCAAGACCAAAGGAATCATACTGAGCCTTAAGCTCTTCTTCTGACTTATCCTTAAATCCGTCAAGAATCGCTACATCAGCCGGTTCTTCAAATTCTGTAACAAGAGTTTCCGGCTTTACCATATCTGTCTCTCTGGAATCTACCGGATTGATGCAGTATGACTTTATCTTCATGAACTCATCATCGGAAATATTACCAATCAGAAGATATGTAACTGCTGTCTTGATAATCGGTTCTTCGTCTTCCTTAAGGAATCTTACACACTGTACAGCAGAATCTGCTCTCTGGTCGAACTGTCCCGGCAGGAATTCTACCGAGAAACACCTTCCATTTTCAGGTATTTCAATCGTCTCATTGAAAAGTACATCTACAGGTGGCTCTGAAAATACACATTTGCAAGCCTTTTCAAAGGTATCATCGGATAAATTCTCCACATCATAACGGATAAAAATCCTTACCTTTTCCAGACCTGAGATACCAAGATAGCCCTTAATATCTTCTTCCAGCTCTTTTGCCTTAACAGCAAAGGAATCTTTTTTTTCTACGTAAATACGTTTTACATTTCCCATCTAATGAGTCCTCCGTAAATCTAATAATAAGTTTATTATATCGTTTTTATTACTTTTTTCAACCGTCTAAATGTACGAAAATATAGGCAAAATTCTTTTTTGTATCTACAAATTACTTTTTCTGTGCTAAAATGAAGTATATGTGTTTCAGAAAGGGGGACTTGTTTTCATATGGAAGACAAGAAATTTGCACTGCTGATTGACAGCGATAACATTAGTGCTGACTATATTAAGATTATTTTGCAGGAGCTTTCTAAGTATGGCACTGTTACCTATAAACGTATCTATGGAGACTGGACTCGTTCTACCTCTAATAAATGGAAGGACGTGCTGCTTGCCAATTCCATCAATCCGGTTCAGCAATACAGCTATACTTCCGGGAAAAATGCCACAGACTCCGCTATGATTATTGATGCAATGGATATCCTGTATTCCGGTCATGTTACAGGCTTTTGTCTTGCATCAAGTGACAGTGACTTTACACGTCTTGCCATGAGACTTCGGGAATCCGGTATGTATGTTATTGGTATGGGCGAGAGAAAGACACCGGAACCATTCCGCTCTGCCTGTGAAAAGTTTGTACTGCTTGACCTTGTTTCTAACGTAGATTCTCCGGCAAAAGCTTCACAAAAAGCTACAAATGAAACTACTACAGATGCCTTGACTCCATTATCCGAAATCGAACAGGCTTTGATTAAAATCATCAGCGATAACGGCAATGATGGAACCTCTATGGATATTGGTGAGCTCGGCAGCCGTCTTTCCAAGATGTATCCTTCCTTTGATGTCAGAAACTACGAGTACACAAAGTTTTCTAAATTTCTGGAAGCTGCGGAATTCAAGAAATCCATCTCCTTAAAATACACAGAAACCACGGTTACAGCATTTCTGTTAGATGCTGATGTTACCTTAGAGGATATCCACCAGGAAGTCCTTGGAATTCTCAGGCAATCGGAAAAGCATTCCATGAATGTCGGTGAACTGAACCAAAAGCTTTGTAAAAAATATCCTGACTTTAATATTTCTAACTATGGTTATGCAAAGCTTTCCAAAATGCTTGGAGATTTTAAGGAATGCAAGCTTACAAATTTCGGAAAAATAATCACTTTAAAAGGGATGTAGCCACCTACATCCCTTTCTTTATCTTTATCCTATTCTACTGCGAGTCCAAGCGAATTGAGAATATATTCTATTTCCTGATCAATCTCTGTTTCTGTTATTCCCACTGTCTGGGAAGCCACACATAAGCCATCAAGCACATAAATAATATTTCTGGCAGCAACCGCCGGATTATCACATACCATCCATTCCTCTGCCACACCTTCTGTAATCAGCTTCTCCAACCTTTTTACCAAATCAGAAAAAGCCGCATTTGTTGATGCCCCTGACGCCTTCTGCTCAAATAAATATTCCA
>JALEWA010000210.1 GCA_022788085.1 Lachnospiraceae bacterium | reverse complement strand
CGTAATCAGGAAAAAGATAATATCACGATTATGGTTGGTAACTTTAAGGATATTGAACCGAATCTTCCCTGTGACTATGATTATGTATTCTTAATCGGTGTATTTGAATATGGTCAGGCGTATATTGGTGGTAATACTCCGTATGAAGATTTTATGAGGATTTGTAATCGCCATCGTGGTGACAAAGGACGTATGGTGATCGCCATTGAGAACAAATTCGGACTAAAATATTTTGCAGGCTGCAGAGAGGATCATTTAGGAACTTATTTTTCAGGCATACAGGGATATCCCAATGGTGGTGTAGTAAGAACCTTTACCAGGAAGGGCTTAGAAAAGATTCTTAAGAGCGCAGATATTAGTCAGTACTCCTTTTACTATCCGTATCCTGATTACAAATTTACGACAACCATATATTCAGACCGCTATCTTCCCAAAAAAGGAGAGCTTTCAAATAATCTTCGTAACTTTGACAGGGACAGGATGCTGCTCTTTGATGAGAAGCTTGTCTTTGACCAGATTATAGAAGAAGAGGAATTTCCGTTATTTTCCAATTCTTATCTGCTCGTTGTTGGTAAGGACTTTGAGGAAGTATATTGTAAGTTTTCAAATGACAGGGCAAATCCATGGGCTATCAGAACTGCTATTTATGAGAATGCTTTTAATGAGCTGCATGTGGAAAAGATTCCGGTTACAAAGGAAGCTTATGGTCATATGTTGAATACAGCTAAGGCATATGAGCTTCTTTCCAAGCGTTATGAAGGAACGAAAATCAGGATGAATACCTGCTCGAAAAAGGGAACACATTTATCTTTTCCGTATTGCGAAGGAATAACGCTGGAGAAACTATTGGATTCCAAGCTGGAAAACGCAGATGTGGAAGGCTTCAAGGTATTGATTGATGAATATATGCATTGGCTTTCTTATGGCGAAGAATGTAACATTAGTAATATTGATTTTGTGTTTGCAAACATTATTATAAAGGATGATATCTGGCAGGTCATTGATTATGAATGGACCTATGAGAAGTTTGTTCCTGCCAGGGAAATAGCATTTCGGGCTTTTTATAATTATATGCTTGGAAGTTCTTCAAGAAAAGCTTGTGAAGAACTGTTATATCAGGACATTTTAGGGCTTAGTGAAGCAGAAATTGCAGAATATATTGAGGAAGAAAAGGAATTTCAAAAGTTCATTACAGGTAAGCGTGCAGCAGTAGGTGATATGAGAGAGCTGATTGGGTACCCGGCACATAGTCTCGAAGAAATTGAACTTGCTATTTCGTGTGGAAATTTAAAGTATACAACACAACTATTCTGGGACTATGGTGAAGGCTTCAAAGCAGAGGATTCTATCTTACTTGGAGGAAATGCACAAAGCAAAAATGCAGTAAATCATATGATTTCTCTGCCAAAGAATATAAAACAGGTCAGAATCGATCCGTGTTCTTTTGCATGTGCGGTCACGATAAAGGAAATTCGTGTGGATGATAAAATATATTCCAGACAGGAAATATTTGCAAATGGTGAATGGATTGATGACCACTCTGTTATTTTTGGCACAGAAGATCCAAATATCATTATAAACTGTGAAGGTGGAAAAGAATTGACTTTTGAAATGGAAATTGTGGAGATGCCACAGGATATGGTTTGTCAGATGATACAGAACAATCAGGATAAGGAGCAACAGCTGAATCTTGCATTGGAGAAAGCAAATGAACCATGGTGGAGAAAACTTTTTCCATAGATTTTGGTGGAAAAGGATATAGTGAGAGGGAGAGCCTGCATGATTAAGAAGATTAAGGCAGCAATACAGGACAGGCTGTATCAGAATTGTATAGAGGAATACCGGAATGCGCTTCGCTGTCAGAGTGATCCGTATCTTATGTGGATTCGCGAAACAGAGCATGTATTACAGCAGGAGAGAGAGGAGGAATCCTACCCCTCTCTTTCTGTTGTCTATATGGATATGTGTGGAGAGCAGTTTCAATTAAATGATTTGAACAAAGATATTATTCTGTTTGTATCAAGAGAAGGAAAAATCGGAGTTAATGCATTTCGGGAGATTATGCAGTATTTTGACAGCCATAAGGATATTGATATTGT
>JALEWA010000208.1 GCA_022788085.1 Lachnospiraceae bacterium | reverse complement strand
AGATTATCAAAAAGAATATATTGTGGCATTTCAAATGGATTCATATTATTATAATAATCCAATTCATTATAATCAATTACTCCTACACTGACGTCATCATAAAAAATCTCAATTCCATTTTCGTCCCACTCCATTGCATATATATGCCACTGTGTAGTATTCATGCCGGTAAGTCTTCCAATACTCTTACTCTGATTCCTCTCTAACCAGTTGTTGCACCAATGCAATGCTGCACCAGGTTCTGCAATATTTCCATTAGGAGAATATTCCTCCATAATATCAATCTCACCACATTTGCTCCATCTGCATCCATCAATATCACTGTCTGTATTTTTCGATTGTTTATTATAGCCCATAGTCCAGAATGCCGGAAATTCTCCCGGATACGCTGTCATTTTTATACGCGCTTCCAATCTTCCATATTGAAATCCAAAACGTCCTTGTGTAGTAAGCCACGATTGACTCCATTCTCCGCTTTCTTCCTGATATGATGCCGGAAGTACAGCGCATCCATTTTCCATATAAATCTGATCAGTTGCTGTCCATTTCTCGGAATCAATCTCTAATGCATCAAATTCATCTGACCATATCAATACCCTTTCCGGTTCTGCAGCCTGCAATTGTACAGGATGCATCTGAAAACAGATTCCTGCAATTAAAAGTACGCTTGACATCCGTTTGACAAAACTTCTCATTCTGCTCATATTCCTTCCTTTCTTTTTCCGTACTTACAAAATAATTGTGTTGCATAATTATCAATTCTGTAAATCAAACAGGAGACAATCAATACCACAATAATCACGAAGATAATTGAATACCCCGGTTGCTGCACTTTTTCACCGTAGATGCTTATCTGTACTGTGGAGTGAACCAGAAATACCTCCCACGACATATTACCTATTACGGTAAACATTCTGCTCTTCATTGTAATCATATTAAACAGTGAAACAATACAAGCAATAGCACAAAAACCACATGCGGTCAATACTACTATATTTTCATTCATTCCACGTTTTCCCATCAGTAATACAAAAACACCTATTGCCAATCCCGACAGCAAAAAAACCGGAATTTTTAATTTCTCCATAAATTCCAACACCTTCTGTCTATATCTTGCAAGAATAATCCCTATTGCAAAACAGAAAGAATTATCATACCACCATACACCACATTTTAACCCTATACATACAATCATGTAAAGTGCAGATAAAACTACCATTACTAATAATGCCTGCTTCTCTTTCATATATTTGAAACAGAAATAGAAGCAGATACTAAAAAACAGCATAGCAACAAGAAACCATGTGACACCAAATGTTTCATCCTTTCCCCTCGGAATTTGCAACGTAATCAGATTATAACAAAATTTAATTAAAGGTATCCTGTTTACCAAAGACATCACAACAGATATCACAACAAATGGAAACAACATTCTAAAACATCTGTTAATGAGAAAATGCTCAAAAAATGCCTTCTGTTTCTTTTGATACTGAATATACATTGCATATCCTGATATCAGAAGGAAAATACTTACAGACAAATAGCCAAACATATTATACCAGTACATTAGTGACTGTGGTTTCATACGATTGCCATAATGAGTGAACATGACAATCATAATACATATTCCTTTTAAAATTGTTGTCTCATCTTTTGCGAAAAATTCTTGACTAGGTTTTACTTTTTTTATGTATATCTTTCTGATTCCGCTCAATATCAATAGCGGAAACACAACATATGCTAATACAATAATCGGAATAACCGAACTATATTCGTATTTCACCTTATGTCCTCCATTTATTTTTTTCTCATGCCTATACCATTTTTATTATAATATCTGGCAATAATCGTGTTTGGCCACTTTTCCGGTTCCTCATTCATGTCCGCAAAAAAGAGTAATTCTGGCTTTGCTGTATATTCATCAACAACAACATTATCAATTAAGGCATCTTCATATAATTCAACTCTTTCCATATACTCTGCATCATATCGCTTTGCGCTTCCGTCTGCAATTTCCATAACTGCTTCTGCACCGGTACTGTACTTATTAACGCCTCCGGTTATTGATATATACCCAATAAATAATATACATACGATAGAATAAATAGCATACTTCATAGAATTACTGTTGATTTTATCTGCTTCGGAAACAATACCTGGCATATACTTAAGGACAAATCCCACAAAATACCAATATGTTAAAAGCAATAAAACTATGTATGCACAATATATCGTATCAAGCACTCTTCCTTCACCGAATACCCCCATAGCATAATATGGTACACAATACATTGCCGAAATGAGTGTAAAATCAAATACCAGACAGCCTATCATTCCCCAAATGTTGAAGATATCAACCTGTGACATTTTAATCATTTGAGCAAAATATGGTGTCAGAACCGCAAGAAGAAGTATTATAGATACACTGATAAATGATTTATCACTGATAAGTGTCTGATATCCGCATGAAAAGATTGTTTTAAGCAGAGACACATCTGCTCCATCCTTTGCAGCCCTAATTGCTGTTCCCGGTGCGGTACACATAATGATAAATCCAATAATTCCGCTAATTGCAGGTAATAATACCATATACTTCTTTTTCTTTATCAGTGCAAAAAACAAAAAGCAAATATTGATCAATATACAAGCAAAAGATGTAACATGATTTCCACCTGAAATGAGAAAACATAATAATGTGGAAAGCAATATACTAAAATATGCCTTATCCTTGTTCCAGTACCTGATTAATAAAGAAATATGAATCAGAACCAATCCAAAGAAAAATAAGTAGTTCATAGCACCATTATACCAAAACAGCCCTTATACTCTGTCCGGCATACACTGAATCATATAAAATGAAATAATGAACCCGATAAAATATCCTTCTTTCGATTTCACTCTTAATCCGTTATGTATAATAGAATTCATCAATGTTATAATTCCAATTGTTAATATCATCATAATAATAACAGATGTGATAGCATACAGCCTTTCATGAAATGCTGCAGGCTGAAGCGCTAATAAAAACGCTGCTGAATACAAACCCTGCCATTTCTGCATGTACTCCATAGATGTATCATATAACATCCTCTCTTATTTTTCAGGCATTAATCTATTATATAGACCCGGACTCAACGCAAATAAGATAAATCCTATTTTTGTTTTCAAGCAGGCATTCAATTTCCACACATACTTTCTAATCTGCTTTCTATAATACTCTTTATATGGTTTTAATTCCTTCCTTTTTCCATAACCATTTTTGATAAAATCATTCAAAAAATAACGATAATGATTTAACATCTGATAATAATAATCCTGCATGTTCTTTTTTTGATAGAAAAGCATTCTTTCCTGAAAGGCATCTAATCTCTGTAATGTTTTTAAATTAATTCCTTCTCCCATGATGCTGGATGTTCTCTGAACGTAATAGTAGAAAGCTTCTTTCAGATAACATACTTTTCCTGCACTATGTAAAAGCTTATATGTCACAAACTCATCCTCATGTACCTTTCCCTCAGGAAACCGAATATTTTGAAATAATTTCCTTTTATATAATTTATTCCACACTACCGTAAAAATAATTTTCGTTTCTCCAAGCATATAATTCAAGCGATTATCCTCTGTTATATCAATAACCTGCCTTGATTCTTCTGGTATTTCTATCTCTTCATCTTCGTTAACTTTTACATAATCACATACTACAACATCTGCCTGCTTGTTAAGTGCAACGTCATGCATTCTTTCAACCATGTCAGGATGAATATAATCATCAGAATCTACAAAAAGCACATACTCACCGGTCGCTACTTCCAGGCCTGAATTTCTTGCAGCAGATAATCCTCCGTTTTGTCTGTGAATTACTCTTATTCTTGAATCCCGTTCAGCATAATCATCACAGATATCTCCACATCTGTCAGGTGAACCATCATCAACCAGAATAATTTCAAGCTTATGATATGACTGTGCTATAACACTTTTGATACACTTACTTATGTAATCTTCTACCTTATATATTGGTATAATAATACTAATCTTATCTTCTGACATATTTCCCAGCTCCAATATTTTTTCCTATTTTCTTTCCAAAATAACATTTTCTAATATCTTATATCTTTCCTTGACAGAAGTATTATCATATGTTGGGTTTGAGTATTTGCTTAATTCTTCGACTGTCTCTTCTATCATTTCTATATCTTCAACATATCTGATATATTCATTATTTTCTATCCACTGATAAATACCTTTTACCTTATGGTTCACGTTTCCACATACAATACATGGCGTTTCTGCAAGAGCAGCAAATACCATCCCATGAAGTCTGTCCGTCACAATCAACTTTGCTTTTGAAAATTCATCTATCTTCTTATATACTTCATAACTTCTCTCATTTAACCATACATTTTTGTCTAGTACAGTATCTGTATATTCTATCTTTTCATTTAGATAATATTTGACAATAGCTTTTTCTATTCTTTCTTCATCCTGCTTTTGAAGTTTCTTTTCCTTATCTGAGCGTAAACACATCAAAATATTTTCTCTATCTCCTTTTGTCCCTTTTACCGGTTCAAGAAGCAATGCCATGTCCGGACATAGAAAAATATTTGCATTGGGTAATATTTCTTTTATCAAATTGTACGAAACTGTTTCTCTTAAAAACCAGTACAAATTTTTGTGTTTTCCATAAATCTCTTTGATTTTTTGTTTTTTCATCATAATATACTGTTTGTGGAAAAATTGTAATTTTGTTTTTTCTAAAAGTCTTTATAACACTTCTAATCATATACTCTTCTTTTGGTCACAAAGTTCCCATATGTTGGAGTACCTAACAGATAAATCTTTTTTCCATCTATTTTTCTGGAATCTTTCCAGATTTTGAAAAAAATCTTTATCCATTTTAGTTCTTTTTCGATTGTAGCTTTCATATATCTATTCCTTATTCTTCTTTTTCCTATACCTTCTATAATATGATTCTGGTGCTATGGCAAAATAAATATATTGTATTTTTTTCTTCGCAGGCATCTTCATTTTCCATAGGTATTTCCTGCAATACTGCCTATATTTTTTTAAGTAAGGTTTTAATATTGCAATGGTATAATCCGATGATTTTTCAATATGTTCCATAATAACGAGAAAATCTGTCTTATATACAAAAAATGCTTCCGACAAATACTCCCATTCTCTTTTCTCAATGTAAAAGTCTACTCTTACCTCTAACGCATCCAAGCGTAATAATCTCTTTTCTGAAAAAGCAACCGTCGTAATACTTGAACTACTTTTTCTTCTCACATAATAATATAGTTTTTCGTTCAAATATATTATTTTTTTAGCATAATATAACACACGAAAGGTTATGGTCTCATCTTCATATATCCCATCCTTTGGGCATCGTATTCCATCCCAAAGCTCACGCTTAACGATTTTATTCCATACGAGCAAAGCATCTACATATTTATCAAGGTAAATATATTTCTTTTTCTCCTGCATGGTTTCTATCGTATTTGTATGAATACTATTCATATCCAGTTTACATATGGAGGGATTTTCATTTTCCGGGAGTTCTAAATAGTCACACGCAACAACATCCGCATTTTGCTCTCTAAGCTTTCTCATCATCAGCTCATACATCTGCGGATGAATGTAGTCATCAGAGTCAACAAATGTAATATAATCTCCCTTCGCTGTGTCCAAGCCTTCATTTCTGGTATAAGCAATCCCTTTGTTTTCCCTATGAATTACCTTAATCCTACTATCTTGTTTTGCATAAGAGTCACAAATATCACCACTCTTATCGGAACTTCCATCATCGATTAAAATAATTTCCAAGTTCTTATATGTTTGATTCAGAATACTTTCAATACATTTTGACAGGTACTTCTCTACATTGTAAACAGCAACAATGACACTGATTCTTTCTTTTTCCATCTTAATAACCCATGCCTTTCCATTACCTGTAAACTTTTGGTCACAGGCACAAAGTTCTATTTTCTTTTTAACGTCTTCACAACCAGACCTGTGAAATAATGAAACGCATCTGTTTTATGAAACAGAATAACAGTAATAGCATTCGGTACAAGCAAACAAATAGCTGCTTTTATACCAAAGCTTAGTATTTCATGCATTGCAGGGACAAGACAACAACATCCATATGTTACTACAAGCTCAAATACAAAGACAGTAAAACACAGTAATATTCTTGCCAGATACTTTTTACAGCTCATTTTAAAATACTCTGAAAAAAGAAGCTTTGCTTTCAATAAAAGCTGCACGAACTGTGAAATGATAGTTCCCCAGATAACACCTCTGATATCTGCAAACTGTACAAGTATGAGAGACACTACCAAATTAACAATTGCACCTGCTATTGATATATACTTATCTTTATTAAATAAACCGCATCCTGTTAAGGTCATCCACAACGGATTCTTTATCATCTGGAAGAAAGAATTAAACATGACTATAAATACAGTAAGCACAGGAAGTGTCATGTCCTCATTTCTTGCCCACACAATGGAAATGAAATCACTGGAAAGGCAAAACAGCGCTGTACATGCAAATGAAGCTACAAATAATGTGATCATGGTAAGCTTGTTTAATATCTTTAACACATATTCCTTCGTCTCAGATGCAATTGCATTTCCTATACTTGCCTGCGAAGAATACAACGAACCATTAATAAAGGTTTGAACATATCCGATTAAGGTATTGTAATTAGAAAGAAAGCCAACAGAAACCACGCTTACAAATGCAGAAATAATAATATTATCTGTAGAATTTAAAATCGTAGTAGATACTTTTCCCAGAAAAATATTCTTTACATCCGTAACCATTTTCATCTTTTCATCCTTGGTCAAAGTCGACTTTGTATCCTTCAATACAGGATATTTCGTTCTTACATAATACGCTTTTATGACATTTGTAATGAGATTGAGAATAATCTCGGTAACTATATATGCTATAAAACTTCTTGTATAGGCAAGCACACCTATCTTGGCAAAAGGTATGATAAAATTAGATACTAGCGTTATCTTTGCTGTCAAATAACTCTTTTGATCTGCTGTGGCCAGAGTGTAATTATAGGAATACAGATATGATATGGTTGTCTTTAATAAAAAGATAACATACACTACTCTTATATACGATATTTCGAAAGTGGTATCTTTAATAATATATTGCAAAAAGGGAACCAGAGCTAATCCTACTACCAATATGAATACCGCAACTCCTCTATAAATCCACTTGTAGAAATTCATAAGAGCTGCTACTTTCCGGTCATCACCTTCTTTTAACGGTTTATACAGATTATAGGTAACAGCTGATGAAAAACCTAGCTCAGATAAGGAAAGCAATGATAAGACATTCGTAAACAGCCCATTAATACCTAAATATTCTGAGTTCAGGAAATAGATAAATAGCGTTCTTGAAATAAAACCAATGATAATATTGGCAATATTATTTATGGTCGTCCAAAAGCTGTTCTTTACTACATACTCACTTCTCATATCTATACTACTCCTTACATCTTCCAATCAATCTTTTCCGCAATCACTTTTGCCGGTGCTCCTGCAAGCATACAATTACTCTGCTCATATGCCTTTGTTACCAGTGCCCGATAGGCAACGACTGATCCTTCTCCCACTTCTGCCCCCTTTAATATATCGCAATAAGATGCAATCCATACCCTTTCATGAATCCTGACAGGTGCATGACTCTTTTTCTCTTTTCCATCTTCTATGATTACATGATTATCCGAGTCTCGCACTTTTACTTCCCATCCAATCATAACAGAATCCCCAAATTCTATTCTGTCATTGCAGGATACATAAAAGTTATTGTTTGCACTGAAACCTTTTCCAAAAATAAGAGTTCCCCTGTCTGCTGCTAAAAGTGCTCCTCGTGCAATGACCGCATCACCTTTGAAAATCACCTTTGCTGTACTTTCTTTTCCAAAGCGGATATGACTTTTCCTTTCTCCCGTGACACCCTCAAGTCCCGTAACGCCAATCTTAATCATACTTCTATGAATATCACCTTCGATTTGAATGCATCCTTTACGGATATAATCGATTTTCGTATCATACGCAATCTTAATAGGCAATTTTCTTGCTACTTCTATTGGGAATGCACGAAAATTGAATATAATAGAATGTATCATATTCAATATCTTCTTTAAAACAGCCATCATCATTTCTCCATCATCATCAACAAGTGTTTCTCGATCCTATAATATTGGTAAAGAACTTTATAATGTCCCTTCACTTCCTGCATCATTCTTTCAAGAAGTCCTATATGCGCTGATTTATCTGCTTTATAATACTTTTTATATTTCTTATAAACAATTCGATAGCCTGTAAGAGCCTTTTTGGGACTCTTTGTAATCTGTACCATATCATGCTGATAATAATGGAACAATACCTTCTTGACTCCTAAAATTCTATAATCCTTACTGATTCTAAGCCACATCTCATAATCCTGTCTTGCCGGAAGACTCTCATCAAATCCTCCTAACGCAACAAGACAGCTCTTTCGTATCAATGCCTGTGATGTACTTCCGATATAATCATACTTTAATTGATCCTTGAAGGTAATTTCATCCTTATACAGCTTTGTTGTATAATATTCCTCAACAGTCGGTGGATTTGTCGTACAGACAATGACATCTCCCAGACAATATACCATTCCAACCTTCTCATCTGTTCCTTCAAATCTTGCCAGCTGCACTTCAAGCTTATCTTTCTCCCATGTATCATCATCATCCAAAAAGCCAATAAATTCGCCCTTTGCCTTTCTGATTCCCAGATTTCTGGCTGCACAGGCTCCTTTATTTCCATCCTGCTTAATATATCTGACTCTCTCTCTCTCGGAAAAAGCCTTTGATAATTGTTCACTTTCCGGACTATGATCGATATTATCATCCACAATTAATACTTCTAAGTCTGTATATGTCTGAGTTAATACACTCTCTACTGCACGTTCTACAATTTCTACGGGTCTCTTATATGATGTAATTATAACTGATACCATTTTAAATTCCTCATCTTCTATCCTATCAATCTATCACTTAACCTCTTAGCCTCATTTTAACTTTTATATAAAGCTCTTGAATATCCGGACATATCCGATAAATCATATATTTCATTCTTTGAATATTTGATAACTTTTTATTATTGATCACCCGCTTGTAGTTTTTCTTGTAAAGCGCCTTCATTTCTTTCTTAAAAGCCTTTGGATTCTCACAGAACCTACTTCTACCAATATTCTTTAATATGATATTGACATAACCCACGTATGCCATTTCAAGAAGTTCCTCTTCTTCTCTCTCTTCGTAGAAATGAATCTTCTCTGTACATGTCAATAAGCCGCATCTGCATTTTGCTTCACTCATGTTGCTTCTTGTTTCTGAATTAGCAGAGTAATAATAATAATAAAGTTTTAAATTGGTTTTCAGTATTTTTTTTGCCTCATATAAAGCTTTAAATACAGTTGCACCATCTTCAAAATATCTGCAATTATCAGGAAAACGGACATCCTTCCATAATGCTGCTTTATAGAGTTTCCCCCAGGTCATGCTGTACATAATTCGCCAGTCTTCGCGAAGTAATACTTCTTTGGATGAGTATATATCTTCCTTATATCCTTCAAAACTCGATTCATCATACTGAAATCCTGTTGCTTCATGTGTATTGATCACATCCACCCATACAATATCTACATCTGCTCTCTTTAACATTTCATACATCTTTTCGAAATATTGTGGATGAAGATAATCATCAACATCTACAAATGCGATATATCCATCTGTAAAATCAATATGACTTAATGCTGTATTCCTTGCATTTGCAGGTCCTTTATTTATCTTTTCTTTATAAACTATTATCCTACTGTCCTTTGCAGCCCATTCATCGCATTTCTTCGCTGAATCATCCTTAGAGCAATCATCAACCAGAATAATGTTCAAATTATCATATGTCTGCTCCGTTAATGACTGCAGGCATCTGTCCATAAATTTAGCTGCATTATATACCGGTACTACTACATTAATTAATTCGTTCATATGGCATATCCCTTTTCGTTACCTTTAAAATAAATTTCTGGATACAGAAATGAATTCGAAACAGCTTTCCATTTTTGTCATTTACTGCCTTAGACAGATATCTGCCTAGTATTTTCCGGTTGCATGGTAATAGTAGTTCTGCATCAATATCAAATATAGGAATGCCTTCTTTAAAAAACCATTCATACATTTTCAAATGCTCATTTCTTAACTGCCGCTTATATTCATAAACAAAGGTTCTCATTACCAGATTGTTATAGCTTGCCTTAACTTCCTGATACAAATTTCTTTCGATTAATCCTTCCTTTAAATATATCAAGGCTTCTGCAAAGAACTTATCCATTCCTTTATTTTTTGCCTGCAAACTGTTACTGAGTCCCACCCGATAATGAACCAGTTTCTCATCAACAACTGTTATTCTTTCTGCACAGGCAATCGCTAAATAAACAAACCCTAAATCATTTGTTTTTCTGATTTTCTGAAAACGCAACTGATACTGATCTACCAGCGACTTACGAAACATTTTATTCCAGGGCATTGGATAACAGAAAAGAAAGGTATTTACTCCTAATTCTTTTTTCGAGAAAGGACTCTCCAAAGGTAATGCGTTTCTCCAATAATACCCTGTATCAAAATATTTTTTTGCAGCATTATCATAATTATCAGCATCACAGACACAAATATCCGCATTTTCCCGGATACAGGCATCATACATATGCTCCAGTAAATTCTTCTCAAAGAAATCATCAGAATCAAGAAAAACAAGATATTCACCCTGCGCTATCTCAATTCCCTTATTTCTTGCTCTCCCTGCGAATTCATTTTTCTGCTTCAGAACAATGAGTCTGTTATCTTTTTTCTGTAATTCCATTAATATATCATAGGAATGGTCTGTCGAGCCATCATCCACACAAATAATCTCAATGTCTTTCAGTGTCTGATTCAGAATACTGTTAATACATTCTTCAAGATAATCCTCTACATTATATACCGGTACGATTACGGAAACCTTCATATACCTTTGTCTCCTTCTTTGCATATTCATGCAAGCAATTGTTTAGTCTCTTCCAAACAAATCTCTTGTATAAACCTTCTCTTTTACATCCATAAGGTCATCTGCGATTCGATTTGCAATAATCACATCACATTTCTCTTTAAAGCTTGCTAAATCCCTTTCAACCTTTGAATTGAAGAATGTATCCTCTTTCATTGTTGGCTCGTATACAACTACTTCAACTCCCTTTGCCTTAATTCTCTTCATGATTCCCTGAATTGCAGACTGTCTGAAATTATCTGAATTTGTTTTCATAGTCAATCGATAGATACCAACAGTATTAGGCTTTCTATCAAGAATCATTTTCGCAATATGATCCTTACGTGTTGTATTTGATTCTACAATTGCTGAAATCAGATTGTTAGGCACATCTGCATAATTTGCCCTTAACTGCTTCGTATCCTTTGGCAAACAATATCCACCATATCCAAAGGAAGGGTTATTATAATGTGAACCAATTCTTGGATCAAGGCAAACACCATCTATGATCTGTTTTGTATTTAATCCTCGTACTTCTGCATAGGTATCAAGTTCGTTAAAATAAGCCACTCTCAATGCAAGATATGTATTGGCAAACAGCTTAATTGCTTCTGCTTCTGTAGAATCTGTAAATAAAGTGGGAATATCTTCCTTAAGAGCTCCCTCTTTCAATAATCCGGCAAAGATTTCTGCTCTTTCTGACTGCTCTCCTACAATAATTCTTGATGGATAAAGGTTATCATAAAGTGCCTTTCCCTCTCTTAAGAATTCAGGTGAGAATATAATATTATCTATCTTATATTTCTCTCTTATTTTCTTTGTGTATCCTACTGGAACGGTAGACTTGATTACCATGGTTGCATTTTTGTTTACCTGAATTACCGTATCGATTACAGCTTCAATTGAACTTGTATCAAAGTAATTCAGCTCTGTGTCATAATTCGTTGGGGTAGCAATGATAATATACTGAGCATCCTTATATGCATCTGCTCCGTTTACTGTTGCCGTCAGATTAAGCTCCTTCTCTTTTAGGTACTCCTGAATTTCACGGTCTACAATTGGTGATATTTTATTATTAATCATATCCACCTTTTCCTGAAAGATATCAACTGCTGTTACCTCATTATGCTGCGCTAACAAAATAGCATTTGACAAACCTACATAACCAATTCCTGCTACTGCAATTTTCATTTTCATTTCCTCCTCATTGCATTATTTTTTAATAAATGTTTTATTTTCCACATTAACCTATATAATTGAAAAAAATGATTAAATATCATAATTTCCAACTTCTGTGTAGACGAACTGATAATATCTTCTCTATACTTCTTACTATTCTCTTTCCACATCCGATAATATTTTTTATATATTTCTAAAGCATTGGAATCCTTTCTATCAATCCATTCCGAATATTGTACCAACATATGTGCTGCCATAAAAAACGTCTTGCCTGCCAGTACCTTTTCTCCTTTTGATGAAAAAAAGTTAAGTTTTTCAGCATATGCATCAAAAATGTCAAAACGCTTCATATTGAACTTTCCCATAATGCTTACATCTCGTACTAAATAGAAATATAGTTCTTCCGGGAGATATATTATTTTTTTTGCATCATATAAAATCTGAAAAGTAACAAATTCATCCTCATGTACTTTTCCTACTGGAAAACGTCTTCCTGCAAATATCTCTTTGGTATATAGTTTATTCCAAGCTACCGTATAAGTAATCCTGCTGTCCGGCTTATCAAAATACAAATATTGTATTTTCTTACCGTCAACAACCTGTAGTCTTTTCTCATCAGGAATCATATTTTCAATCAAATGATTTTCTTCCTGATTAACCTTTTTCCAATCTGCTATTACAATATCTGCTTCATTATCCACAGCTGCCCTTAGCATACTTTCATACATTTGCGGATGAATATAATCATCTGAATCGACAAAGGCAATATAGTCTCCTCTTGCAATGTCTAATCCATGATTTCTTGCATCAGCAAGCCCACCATTTTTCTTATGGATAACTCTGATTCTTTTATCTGACTGGGCATATTCATCACACATAGCACCGCAATGGTCCGGTGAGCCATCATCTACTAAAATAATTTCAAGATTTTGATAGGTTTGATTTTGTATGCTTTTTACACATTTATCCAGATATTGCTCTACATTATATATTGGCACAATAATACTAATTAACTGTTGCATATTAGTAAATAAGTCCTCCCCATTTCTTAAGTACACATTTTATATTATATTCTAACTGATATTTTTTACCATATCTTACAATTCTTGATTTTGATACCTTCTGCAAACTGTTTTTGATATCTGCATCATTTTCTATCTGATGATTCCAGGTCTTTTTCTCTTCCTCTGTCCAATTAACATATTCATCCTTTATAGAAAGCTTCTGGCGAACATAAAATACAATCCAGTAAAACAGTATATCTTCTTCATAAATATTATAAATCCCCAAAGTTTCAAATGCCTCTTTATAGTTTCGGTAAATATGCTTTCTATTTTCTAACTCACTCTGACAATCTTCTATTCTCTTATACCAGCATTGTGACAAGGTTGCACCATTTGATTTATTGTATTGATACAAATGTTTTCCAAGCACTACGACTTTTTGACATTTTAACCAATAATTAATATTGAAAATAAAATCCTCACCTAAAGTAACATTTTTATCGAATACGATTTTATTTTTTTCTATGATATTTCTTCTATATAACTTATTCCAAACGACGCCATAATAATGATGTCCTGCATCAGACAACGTTTTGCATAAATAATCTTTATTTGAATATATACCAGGAGTATCACATTTCATATTTGGAATCGTCATACTACGAAATACTTTATTGTAATTACACACTGCCATATCTGACTTCGTCTTTTCCAATTTATCAACCATAATCTTTGTCATATTTTTCGATAAATAGTCATCACTGTCTACAAATTGGATGTATATTCCTCTTACTTTAGTCAATGCATAGTTTCTCGTATCAGACACACCTCTGTTTTTCAAATGATAAACTTCTATACGAGTATCCAACTTTGCATAATCATCACAAATCTTTCCCGATTCATCATTTGATCCATCATCAACTAACAATATCTGTAATTGTTTAAATGTTTGGCTTCTTATAGATTCTATACATCTGGGTAAACAATCTGCACTATTAAAAACCGGTACAACGACCGATACATATACTTTTTCCAACATGCGCTCCTCACTATAGTGGAGTAAGAGTTTATTCTGTCTGTTTATCTATTTTCTCCAACAATTGATCTGATATGCCGCTTTTTACTTTTCTGCAAAATAGTTCCTCGCGACTCATTAATTTGTCAAAGTCTTTCTCGGTAAATACAACTACTCCTGTATTAGGGAATTCAAAATAATGAATATTTCTCCAGTTAACGAGCCAACGTTTTACAGGCTCATCATACTTTACACAATGTTCCTTGAAACGGGAATTATGAACAATCGTATGGAAATACTCTTCATCCGGGAACTTTATATGCTGCATCCTCTTATTGAACTTCGGATGACTGTTCTTAAATTCAACCATATATTCTGCACATTCTCTTGTAACAGCCCACTGCGCAGTTCCATAATAAAGTTCAATATTCTCGCCATTCTCTTTATGAACACCGTTAAATCCAATGGTAGATATGCTTTTTATAGCATTCATTCCATCCCATAACAGCTTAACAAATTTTGAATGATTGTTCAGATAAAAGTCCTTGTCCCGAGTATTATATATCTTATATTTCTCTGCATAATGCCAATCCTTCGTCTTCGCAATATGGCAGCCCCTTATGTATTCTGTCCCTTTATTCTTTTCAAAGAAATCCTGGATGTATTCATTTGATTTTATCGGATAATCAAGATTCTGCAGCAAAACAACATAATCATATTTCCTTGGACTGGCTAATGCCTCTTCCAGCAATATATAGGTTGCAAGAATTGCATGATAGCCTCCCCAGTAAACCTTTTGCCTTTGTTTTGTAAAATATACCTGTTTATTATCCTTAAGCAGTTCTTGAAACGGCTCAATATCAGACTTCAAATCTACATGAATGTACATATCAAAATCCGTATTTTTTGTTAATTTATCAGCTACACGTGCCACAATCTTCGGGTCTGTATGACACAAATTCAAAAAAGCTATTTTCATCTTTTCATTTTGCCTTTCTATGCTTCCAAGCAGTTAACTTCTGCTAAATTCATAATGTACGAAATGAAGAACTGTTGTTGCCAAAAACAACATCGCATATAACTTTCTCTTTAAAAGAAGAAATGGTATCTTTTTTATTTGAAATTTACATGCCGGTTCAAAATGTTCAACTGACCTTTCAACCTCTGGAAGCTTCGCATAACTCAAATACATCTGATATCGCTCTTTATAGCTATAACCCGGAATCTTATTCGATAACAAGAAAGCCATCTCAATAGCAGACATCACGATAGTTCCTCTCCAAGTCTCATTGATGTCCTTATTTTCTCGTTTTATAACATCTTCTGTCAATTCCAGTCTTGCCTGTAATTGATGTATTTTTCCTTCCAGCTTCTGCAGTGGTTTCTTTTCATATACAAAAATCGTAGATGTTTCTCTTGTTACTAAATAATAATAGCATTTTTGCTGTATATAGCATCGTTTTGCATAGCTTAGATAAGTAGAAATAAAGAGTGTATCCTCTCCCACCTTCAAACCGGGCAGAAAGCGAATATTGTTTTCTTTTATAAGCTTTGCACTTGTCATCGTTCTCCATAAAGCCGGATTTTCCACATACAATGCATCTGCCTTATGATTCAGCCAATCATTGATCTTATCATAAGATAGTCCAATAAATGCCGGCAATACCTGCTCAACAATGTCTTCTTTTTCATATATTGTCTTTTCAAAGCGTGGATAACAGGTTTCCTTAACCTTCCCATTCTCATATCTGTGGTAACCATAAATAACGGTATCTGCTTGTTTTTCTAACGCAATCTTACACAGTTCCTCCATCGTATATGGTTCCATGAAATCATCACCATCAAAAAACAGAAAATATTCACCTGTAGCAATGTCGATTCCTGTATTTCTTGCAACAGAAACACCTTCATTTTTCTTATGGATAACCCTTATTCTCTCATCTTTTTGTGCATATTCATCACACACACCTGCTGTACCATCCGTTGAGCCATCATCAACGATAATCACTTCGTAATTTTGATAAGTTTGCGCCAATACGCTATCAAGACACTTACCAATGTAATCTTCTATATTATATACCGGTATTACAACACTTAACTTGACACACATGTTTCTTCCCTCTTATTTCTCCTGATTTTCATCTTTTCCTCATATAATTGGTACATTCTCTCTCCAATAAATAGTAACGGGAAACACAATACTGCATTATTTGCATAATTCTCCATGATTGCAAATAATGCATATGCAATAATTAAGATTTTTGTCACGTTTCTTCCTATATCCTTTTTCTTGTCCTTCCCAATCAGCACAAATGCTGCCGAAATAATGGGTAATGCGATAGCACCATAATATACCAAAAGATATATATACGTATTATCAAATACCAGCGTATCAACCCAGAATCCTTGGTAATATGTGGTTGTAGCTAAATATACATTTGGATTTCCAAGCCATGCGATTCCAAATTTGTCATATGCAAACGAGCCAAAAAGAAGACGACCTGTCATAACATCATTCAAGGTAAGATACATAGACCTAATGGCTGCAGGCATACTGGAAAACCACACCGTAATGACTGTAAAAAAGATTGCCAATACCATATACAAATATCTTGCAACCGGAGTTATATATTTTGCTATCATTTTAGGATTATATCTTTCCAGTAAAAACAATGAATAGCTTACCGTTGCGACAATAATGCTGGTATTAGAATCGGTAAAATGATAAACTAATAAATTAATAAACCAAAATGCTACCAAGCAGAAATTACTCAGACTTTCATAAAACGCATAGGTAAATTCCAATAATGCCCACCCAACATACATAGAAAACGTATTGGGATGCCCAATATAAAAATAATGTCTCTGAACACCATTTCGATATACATAATCAATCTCCTCCGGTGTGATAAGCAGGCAGACTATATATGGAATTACATGGATGAGGATCATAATGAATTTAGTAATCGAAGTATATCGCAGCACTCTTTTTAAATCAACATTTTGAATACCTATAATTCCACAATAACTAAACAGTAAGAAAAAATACTTCATGCGAATGGAAATGTATGCGAAAATGCTGCCGAAAGCAATGGTTGCCACAAGAGTCTTTAAAGTAAATTTCTGCAGCAGAAGCTTCCATCCTATGCATCCAAAAAAAAGCAGTAAGAATAACGTATCTAACCACTCAGGCCGGGCAAACAAATAAGAAGAGTCTAATATATTCTTTATTGACAAATCTACAAAAGCAACGGTATATAATTGTTGCTGCAGTTCCTTATCCTTCTGCATTCCAACCTCCATCTGATGCAAATAGATGTTCTTACATCTACTTTTTATAATAATTTGCGAAAAAACAACTGTAGAATGAATAGGTAACTCGATTCATACTTCGCATAAAAAAGCCTTTTTTTGTACGTAATGCTTTTAAATAACGATTTTTATGCCAATCAGGAAACGATTCCTGCAGCATATTCCAATTTTTCTCTAATGCTTCCCTACGTTCTATTTTATCCGCGATTCTGCACATTCTTGAAAAAGAACTGCAAAGCAGTATTCTTGTAAATAGAAATTCCAATGCTTCTTTGTATTCATCATATAATCCCTGTTTTTGATAATATTCCTTTATATGCTCAAGTACCGTTAAAATATGAAGGGTCTTTAAAGATTGTTTATTGTTAATTGACTCTTCTCGTTGCACATAATAGATTGACGCAGAATCAACATAGGAATATTTACGTATATGAGGAACCAGCTTACAAAAGAACTCCACATCCTCATAGATGAATCCCTTGGGGAACTTAATTTCCGTCTTTTCCAGCCATTCTCTCCGGTAAATTTTATTCCAGACGACGCTTCTTCCCATCATAAGCATCTGCTTTTTGTCTTGAATTCTTTCTCCAACCTCAGTGTCAATCGTACCATCTGGAAATACATGATGCAGGTCACACTCTACGATGTCACTATCTTCTTCCTTAGCTTTCGCATAAAGCTTCTCATACATATCAATATCCACATAATCATCAGAGTCTACGAATCCAATATATTCTCCCGTGGCATACGCAAGCCCAAAATTTCTTGCATCTGACAATCCACCATTGGTTTTTTTAAGACTGATAATCTGTGGATACTTATATACAAAAGAATCAATGACCGCCGCTGAATTATCAGTAGCGCCATCATTGACTATTATTATCTCTATGTCCTTCAAGGTCTGATTTACCAAAGTATCTAAACACTTCGTCAAATACTTTTCTACATTATATACCGGAACAATTACACTGACCTTTGCCATCATTTATCCTCCAAAAAATCCTTAATGATATTAACAATCTGCTTTTGATGTGATACATATTCTTCATAATGATAATTCTTTGATTTTTTAATAATTTCAAGCAAATCATCATTTTCATAGCAGCATAGCACATATTTCTTCATCTCAAAGGCTTTTGCAATATCAAGCTGATGATCATCAACATGTTCCTTATATTTTGCAAGTCTTGGGAAAACAATAATGGGCTTTTCTGCATGAATAGCCGTAATAATCGTTCCTACACCGCTATGTGCAATTACAACATCTGCACTTGCTATCGTTTCATCGAATTCCTGCTTATCCATAAACTCTTTATATCGATAATGCTTTGGCTTATATGTAGAGTTTCCGATCTGAGCATAAATTTCATCCTCCAGAAGTCCTGCTTCCTTATATTCATCCAGTTTCTGCAACAGTCTATTCAATTGAAATTTCTGTGTACCCAACACCACGAAAATCATATCCGCGACACTCCCAATAATCTACTGTTGTGACATCATGGATGGTATTAGAAAATACCACCACCATAAACTGCATTTGGATAGAATTCCATCATTTCTTTCCACTGAACAATGAAAAGATCTGCTACATGATACATAAGCTTTCCTGTTAACGATGGTTCATCTACTCTTGCAAACGATTCAATATAAATAACCTTCTTTCCCATCAGCTTTCCCAAAACACAGATTGGAAACGTAGCAAGAGCTCCTGTCGATATAATACAATCCGGCTTCTCTTCCAGCATGATTTTCAATGACTGTGCAAAGAGCATGATAAATTTAATAGGAAAAGTCTTTTCCTTTCGGTTAATCTGCAATACGTGTCTTGTTTTATTGCAGAAACTAATTTCCTGAAATCCTCCCTTTTCCGTCAGAAGGAATGAATCATTATCCTTAGCAATTTCTTTTAAACATGCGATTTCTTCTAAATGTCCTCCCATAGATGCTGCAAAACAATACTTTTTCATACACACTCTCTCCTTTAATAACCCTCTCTATTTCTTTATTCAATAAATGGGATAATGCCAAGAATTTCCTCCTCATCTTCATCAAGGCATTGCTCCACACTTTTGATCTTATTAGAAAAAATAACACCGGCAACTGCAATTACCACACTTATCGCAAAACCTGCCATTCCAAACATAATAACGGTCTTAATCACACCGGTTAACCCGTTACTTGACAAACGTACATCATCCGCTTTATCTAAAATCTGAATTCTGTCATTTCCTGTAATAGACTGTATCTCTGTAACAAAAGCTTCCGCAACCGCATTGGCAATTTTCAAGGCAATAACAGGATTATCTGAATATGCTGCAATTGTCATGACTGTCGAGCTCTTATTATAAGAAGTAGTTATAGAATTTCTGATATAATTTGCAGTAATATCTGCCTCTCCAATGATAGACTCTGCTCTCTCACAAACCTTCTTACTCTTTATTACGTCCGAATATCCTGATAAGGCATCAGAAGCAGCTGCCGTCTCCTGTGTTGTCGCTCCATATATGGTATATACTGTCGTTTTTGCATAATAAGTATTCGTTACTGTCTGCCATGACGCATATAGAATTCCTATCAGAAAAAATAACAGAGTTACTGCAGCTATTAAAAATTTATTCTTCCAGATTTTCGAAAAAGATATTCTGATATAATCCTGCAATCTCATTTCTTCCTGCATTTCTTTATCTCCTTCTCTTTCTGATTACAACTAAAATAACAATACAAACAATCACGATCAATGCCAAAAGCACATAAGTAAGATAGCTGACTCCGCCTCCTACAATAGTTACCGTTTCTCCATTTTCAACATCGGAACCTGATTCTATCACACTAATATTGCCTGATATCATACCCGTTTCGTATTTCTCTCCATTTTCATCTTCGTAAATAAAGTAAAATGAAATCGGTACATTTCCTATATTCTTACAGTCAAGATAAACCTCTGCCGTACTTTTTGCTCCACCGCTCAAGTTGTATAAATTGGTAACACTCTCCTGCTCTTCACTATCACCAGAATGAACCCTCAACTCTATATTATATAGATTTTTAGAACCTGTGTTCTCATATGTTACACTAATTCTTGCTTTTGTCCCAACAGAAACGGTATTTGGAACGGATGACGAAACTACATTTAAATCACCGGCTAAACGAACCGGTAAAAATATTTCTAATGTATTTCCTTGTTTTTCAATAAAATAATTATCATTATATGTAATATTTATACTCAATGGAACAACACTTGATGTAATCTCATCAGCCGCCTTCAACGGAATTGTAATCTGCGTATTTTTTCTTGCATAGATTCTGTCTATATAACATTGATTAGATGTCCCGTAAATTGGATAAATCGTTTTAGACTCATCCTCCAAGGAAACCATAACACTATAGATATCATAGAACTGACTTGTATTTCTAATTGTCAGGGTAAGTTCGAACTGCTGCCCCGGTACAATCTCATCCTCACTGATGGAATATTCTTCTACGATAACTCTTGGATTCTCTTCACCTGTTGCATGTACGGTAACCGGCATGATTCCCATTAATATCATTACTGACAAACCTACTGACAGGATTACATTTATTGCTCTTCTCATGCTTTTCTTTCCTTATTTTTTTGTCCTTTATCTGTTTTCTGAACTTACTGCTGTTTATTTCCTGCATTTTCTTTGAGCTTCCTCATGTCCTGAACATGCTTCTCATGCAGTTTCTTTATTCCAAAATAATCGTAATTTCTTACATAATGCTTATAATCTGACAGCTCAAGCTTATTCAGAATAACGCCCATATATTTATCTCTGTAACTTCGCACCTTTCTCTTAGCATCATCCAGCTGTTGCTTACTTGTTTCATTCATTGCTGCCACAAGTATCACATCATCCACAACCGGCATCATGATTTCGGCATCCGGCACGATTTCTATTGACGGGAAATCATAGATTACAAATTCATATTTTTCAGCCAGTTCAGCTACAAGCTTCTCCATCTCCTTGGTACAGAGCAGTCTGACAGGACTTCCTACATTATTTCCACATGGAATATAGTCCAACTTCTCATTATTTGTTTCAAAAATTGGTCTTTCAATACTATTTATTAAATAATCAGATAACCCATAATGTACATCCTGATTCAAACGCTTATATGACATACCCTTTCGAATATCGCAATCCACTAATACAGTCTGCCACCCGGCATTTGCCAGCGCTACTGCCATATTGATTGCCGTGTGTGTCGTACCACATCCTGCACTACAGCCTGTCACCAGAAAAGACACATGTCCTTTCTCTCTCTTTCTCTGATAAACCTGTACGATAACCTTGTCGATCGCATCTCTAACTACTTGATTTTCACTTTGATATATACTGATCTTAGGTTGCATCCTATAATCCTTTCGTACTATTTTTTCTTCCACACTTAAAGCAATTATAAGTATATCATCACTGCTTTTCAAATGTAAACAGTAATAAGGAACAAAAATAACAGTTTTTTATAATTAGCTTTGTACGCTTTGTTCATATTACGGAGCAAACAAAAAACCCGCTATACAAAACACATAAGATTCTCTGTATAGCGGATTCTCTTATACTACTTCTTTTGTCGACTCTCTCTCTAATAGCTCTGCCTCATAGGTAATATGCTGGTGATCCTTCCTTCCTGCAATGATATCAAACAGCAGCTTCACGGTATCCTTTGCCATTTCTTCCACCGGCTGACGGATTGTTGTAAGACTTGGGGATATATATCCCGATACATCAATACCATCGTAGCCAGCCACTGAAACATCGTCCGGCACTCGCAAACCGGCTTCCAGAAGTGCCCTGATTGCACCAATTGCAAGTGCATCGGCTACTGCATAAACGGCACTGAACTGTTCATCTGACTCAATCAGTTTCTTCGCTGTTAAATAGCCATTTTCCATGGAGAAATGTCCGATATCATCCCTTGTC
>JALEWA010000194.1 GCA_022788085.1 Lachnospiraceae bacterium | reverse complement strand
ATATTTCACAGGTTTTTGTGAAAAGCCCAATATCAGTGAAATGCAGTTGTTGTTATAATAGATGATAAGAGCCGAAGGGTAAAGATTTGCTACAATTACGATATTGCTGATAAAGCGATAGCTGGAAACAAATAGAAAATATTGGAGGGAAGCGAATGAATTTTGCAAATAAAGGGAGAAATCTGGTAGTATATCAAAGTGTATGGGGAAACAAGGTATTTCCTAAATTATCTATAGAAGCCAATTCAAAGGAGTCTCCATCATCATATAGATTTGCTGGTGATTCGCAAGATGCATGCGAAATTATTAAGGCAATCTACATGATTGAGAATATACCGCTTTTTGAGAAACAATACGCAAAAGCAGTAAGTGGAAATGGCGATGAGGAAAAGAAAATTCTGACATTACACTCTTCATCAAGACTAGCGTTACTTACGTTTTACAATGTAGATGCTGAGCACATTCTGACTTTAGACATCAATGGAGAATCTGTAGATTTTGATTTTTCTACATTTGAATTTAAGAATCCGGTAATAGGATATCCTTCAAATATGGATGTGGTACTTGTTAGTCAGGATAGAAAATCAGTACTTTTCCTTGAGTCGAAATTCGCTGAATACTATTTAAGTGCAGGTATGAAGAGCGCACCTATTAGTACGCAATACGCAACAAATAAGTATAGCCGATGGTTCTATGATAGAGAATGGCTGGAGTCAATTGGAATAGACACATCCTATGATTCTGAGAATAAATTTCAGAAAGAGTTTGTGTTGTCTATGAAAGACGAACAAATCAATTATCTTGATGGATTTAAGCAAATGATAAGCCATTACATAGGTGTCAGACGCAGAATAGATGAGAAAAAACGAATTGCTTCCGATCAGAATTCGGAGGAGAATAGAAAGATTTCTGATATAGTGCTTTCTGTTGTTGAAGATCCCGAGAGCAAAATCTATCTTGGAGAAATCCTGTACGACAAATTGCATCTGCCCGAGGGCTGTGAAGGAGAACTGAATCCACAAAAAGCAAGAACTGATTACAGTAAATTGTATTCAAAACTGGCAGCGAGGATGAATGAGCGTATATGTGTCGATGGGCTAGCCAACAGATTTGTCGTTCTGAGCGAGGAACTAAAGTATTCTGATGTAATTGGAGTACAGGCATATGTTGAGCCTATGACAGCGGATTTTTACGGATAAAGAGGATAAATATATGTATGCAACTGCAAATAAAAAAATGTTAAACATGTTAATACTGGATATTCTTAAGGAGTATTCCGATGCAGATCATAGATTGACGCAACAGGAAATCATTCGATTACTGAAATCCAATTATGATATGGAATGTGACAGAAGGTCTGTGAAGAATAATGTGCTGTATCTAAAAGAACTCGGCTATGAGATTTCTATGGATGATGGTTATTATCTGGTTGAAAGAGAGTTCGACGATGCTGAACTTCGTATGTTAATAGACAGCGTGTTGTTTTCAAAGCAGCTTACACAAAAGCAGACGAAGGATTTGATTGAGAAATTGCGTAAGCTAGGTAGTAGATATTTTTCTGCCAAAGTATCTCATATCAGTAATTTACCTGATTTACAGCATGCCGATAATAAGCAGCTTATGTATGCATTAGATGCTGTAAACGATGCTATAACAGAAAAAAAGAAAATTAGCTTTATTTACAATAGTTATGGAATTGATTTTAAGCTTCATCCGCGTAGAGAAGAACCATATATTGTCAGCCCGTACCAGATGGTTGCAAATAATGGACATTTCTATTTGATTGGTAATTATGATAAATATGATAATATTGTACATTTCCGGTTGGATAAAATGACATGCGTAAAAATTCTTAATGAGAAGGTGAAATCGCAGAGGGAGATAAAAGATTTTGAACAGGGATTCAGTCTGCCTAAGCATATGGCAGAGCATATTTACATGTTCAGCGGTCCAAGTGTGAGAGTTAAACTACTAGCCAAGTCAGATATGATGAATGAGCTTATTGATTGGCTAGGAAAGGATTTTACTGTTAGACAAACAGATAATGAAGAAGAAGTTATTATCTCTCTTTACTGTAATGAGAAATCCATGGTCTATTGGGCATTGCAGTACGGTCCATATGTTGAAGTGCTTGAACCAGAACACTTGAGAAAACGTATTGCTATGTATATAAAGGAAATGAATGAGAAATATGATAATTAATCATTTTCGGGGGGGTGTACAGAACAACATTTTTGTACAAGACATGAGTTATTTTTCTTATTTAGTATCAATTATAAATAGAAATACACATTCTACGTAATTTTTATATTTTGTTCGATATACAAACTGACGTTCGGATGATACAATAAATATGTATCAGAACATCAGTTTGTTTTATTGTGAGGTTTTATATGGATAAAGTAGACGATATTTTGGTTCAAAAGGATAATGAGAACAACGCAAATTACTTATGCTGTGATTTGAAAAGCTTTTATGCCAGTGTGGAATGTGCAGAACGCAACCTGGATCCATTTACTACGAATCTGGTTGTTGCAGATCCAGAAAGAAGTACGGGTACATTATGCCTTGCTATTACACCAGCAATGAAGGCATTAGGGGTTAAGAATCGTTGTAGAATCTATGAGATTCCACCAAATATTGATTATATTGTAGCACCGCCAAGAATGCAGCTTTATATTGAGTATTCAGCCAGAATTTATGAAATTTATCTGAAGTATTTTTCTAAAGATGATATTCATGTGTATTCAATTGATGAATCTTTTGTTGACTGTACTCCATATAAGGAATTGTATGGAATGACTGCAAAAGAGATGGGAATACGCTTGATTAACGATATCTATGAAACGACAGGTATTACAGCGACATTAGGAGTGGGAAGCAATCTCTATCTTGCAAAGGTTGCATTGGATATCACTGCAAAACATGCTAAAGACCATGTTGGAATACTGACAGAGGAAACGTTTCGAAAGAAATTATGGCATTATAAAGAAATGACAGATTTTTGGAGAATAGGTCCTGGCATAGAAAAAAGGTTGAAATCATTTGGTATTACTGATATGGCAGATATTACACAGATGAATGAAGACCAACTTTATAAAATGTTTGGTGTTGATGCGGAGCTCATCATTGATCATGCCTGGGGCATAGAAACCACTACCATGCAGGATATTAAACAATATAAACCCAAAGACAGTTCTT
>JALEWA010000190.1 GCA_022788085.1 Lachnospiraceae bacterium | reverse complement strand
GATTATGAATTTATTATTCATACACCAAATACCTATTATCAGAAAGCAGGAAAGGCTACCGTTGGCATCATGCAGGCATCAAAGATTACTTTGGCAGAAGACGGAACAGTAACAGGTGATTTGACCGGAAACTGGACCTATGAAGAAGGAACACCGAAGATGACGATTACCGTGGATGGCGTTACTTACAAGGGAGTATTCCTGAAAATGCCAAGCGAGAAGCTGTATTTTAATCCGGACGAGCGAGAAGTTGTCATGACCTTTACCGTACTGGGTGAGAATGTAACGGCATGGGGAAGTAAATAGCTACAAGGAGGATTTATATTATGAAGCGAATACATAAAAGATTACTGGCTTTCTGTATCGGTGCCAGTCTTTGTACGGCTGCTTTGTCAGGATGTGGAACAGAAAGTGCAGAGACTGATGCAGAAACATCAGTGCCGGATCAGACACAGATATCGACAGAGGCAGAGACAACAACAGAAACAGAGGTATCAACAGAAACACAGGACTCTGATAAAACAGAGAACATAGATATCTATGTTGAGCCGATTGCAAATATCTCAGATGATTTTATCCGTGGTATGGATGCATCTTCTGTTCTTGTTGAGGAAAAAAGTGGAGTTACTTATTATAATTATGAAGGAGAAGAGCAGGATGTATTCATGACATTAGCAGAGTCCGGTGTAAATTACATACGTCTGCGTGTATGGAATGATCCATATGACGAAAATGGAAACGGATATGGTGGCGGTAATAATGATGTTGCTACTGCTATTGAACTTGGAAAGCGTGCAACAAAGTATGGTATGAAGGTATGCATCGATTTCCACTATTCTGACTTCTGGGCTGATCCTAAGAGACAGCATGCACCAAAGGCATGGGAAGGTATGAGTGTAGAGGAAAAATGCGACGCGCTCTATGAATTTACGAAGACAAGCCTTACCGAAATCCTTGATGCCGGTGTAGATGTAGGAATGGTGCAGATTGGTAATGAAATTAATTATGGTATGTCCGGCGAAACATTTCTTCCTAATGTCATGAAGCTCCTGCAATCAGGAAGCAAGGCTGTTCGCGAAATATCCGATACCTATACAAAGGATATTCAGATTGTTGTGCATTATACAAATATTGAGGACAATGGACAGATAGACAGTTTGGCTTCCAATCTGTTAAGTGCCGGGGTTGATTACGATATCCTTGGTCTGTCTTATTATCCTTTCTGGGATGGTACAAATGAAGACATGCAGGCTGTTGCGAAAAATATTCAGCAAAAATATGGTAAAAAAGTTGTTATTGCAGAAACCTCATATTGCTATACCTCAGAAGATGGTGACGGCTGTGACAACAGCTTAGGCGGCATAGATGATTTGGTCGATGGTTATGGTGCAACCGTGCAGAGTCAGGCTACGATGATTCGTGATATCTGCGCAGCAGCAAATGAGGCTGGAGTTCTCGGTGTATTCTACTGGGAAGGAACATGGATTCCGGTTGGCGAGGCAAATGCTGATAATTCTTCTATATGGGAAAAGTATGGAAGCGGATGGGCAAGCAGCTATGCGGCTGACTATGATCCTGAGGATGCCGGATTATATTACGGCGGCTGTTCATGGGATAATCAGGCAATGTTTGATTTTGACGGTCATCCACTGGCATCTCTAAATGTATTCAAGTATTTAAAAGATGGTTCAGATGCACCTCTGGCAATTGATTATATTCCGGAAATCCATGTTTCCAGTGGTGTGGGAAGTGAACTTGAGCTGCCTGAAAAGATAGATGTGATTTACAATAACCGTTCAGAAAATAAGCAGGTTGCTGTAACCTGGGATGAAGCACAGATTGCGACTGTTGACACGAATAAGGGCGGTACCTATGAGATTACAGGCTCTCTTGAGGATGGTACAGCGGTTACCTGTCAGGTGGAAATCAAGATGACAAACTATGTTAAGAATCCAAGCTTCGAGGATGCTGATACATCTATGTGGAAGGTCAATTATGCAGGGGAAAATAATCCGACAGATTATCAGGTAAAGGCAGATGATGCTCATACCGGAGAGACTGCTTTCCATTTCTGGTCAGCGGATTCCGATATGGAATTTTCTGTTGAGCAGGAATTTGCAGATTTAGAGCCTGGAACCTATCAGCTTTCAGCATATTCGCAGGGGGGTGATATGTCAGAGGACTCTGTTTTGGAATTATGTGCGATTACCAATGATGGAGAACAGACTGCTTCCTTTGCAGTAACTACCTGGGCAGACTGGAAGAATCCTACAATCCCTGAAATCAAGATTACGGAGGGTACTCTTACCATTGGTGTACGCATGAAGTGCAATGCAAAGAGCTGGGGTACTGTAGACGATTTTGCACTATATAAAATTTCTGATTAAGGAAAAAATAAAGGCTGTCGTAATGACAGCCTTTAAATATTTTATTCATTTTCTGTTTCATTTTCTTCTTCGTAATAAGCCTTAATCCGGATTGCCTGATTATGGTCACCAAAGTCTTCACCAAATAAGGTACAGCCTCCACAGTTAGCAGTTTCACGGGGAACTTCAAAGCGAAGTGTGATATAGCTGTTATAATCGATATTTAAATCCTGTATCGTCGTATTGGAAAGCTTCTTTGTACCATCCATAAAGGTTCCTTCATTATTAATAATCAAAGTCTTTAGTAAGCCATACTGATTCAAAGGCTCCGGCCACCATGCAGGAGATACATAGCCTCTTCTTGCACCATAATCACCGGGACTGATCCACATACCAAGTGGGACGCCGTTGATAGAAAAATAGATATCAGACGGATAATCCTCATTGGTGTCGGGACATTCAGAAGAAATCTCAAAGGAGATGTGAAGCTCCGTTAAGTTTTGTCCGGCCTGTAAATGATTTGGAAGGTTATATTCCACATAGCCGCTTGAAAACCATAAGATACCGGCGTTAAAACGATCCGGGAAAGAGAATACTCTGGGATCATCCAAAGAGCCGATGATTTCCTTATTGGTTGCCAGACCACAGGTAGGTGTACCGTGACAGGCAGTATAATATCCGATACGTATGTCATCTGTATAGCAGTGTCTTGCTTCTCTTACAGGGGCAAGATCAATCATCAGACGATCATATCTGGGACGGACAATCTTCATAGTGCCTCGCTTACCCGATGTTGTCTTTATCTTTACAAGACCTGCTTCTTCTAGTTTATTAACGTGCATGGAAATGGCACCATTCGTGAGACCGAGAGCTTCTGCAAGGTCATTCATGCTTAAGGTGTCATCTTCATATATCATTTCCATAATCTTTAAGCGCATTGGAGTACTTAATGCCTTAAAGACAGCTTCTGCTTCACCAATTGATTGAAAATATAACATCATATTAATTCCTTTTTAACTTTTATGATATCGATACTACTTTATATTCTTTATCATATAATAAGTGAAATGTAAAGTCAATACTATAATGATTAAGTTAGTACTAAAATGCAAGCGTATATTTTAGTTACATTTAAATAAATAGAGTATTTGTATTGTAGGTTTTTTCTGTATAAATTAAAAAACAGGTGCTAAAATAGTAAAAGAAGTCAGGCAAATAACTTGTTTATTTTCGATATATCAGAATATAAAGGAGAGTGATTATATGACAAAGGATCAATTAAAAAGAGCAAATAGTGTGGCATATCCGGTGCTGCTTGTTATTATGGGATATGTATTTCTGTCATTGATAGCATTTATTGCACTTACAGACCAAACATTGGTAACATGGAGGGCGTATATTCAGATGCTAAGTGCATTGTTAGGTATTATGATCAGTACTGTTTTATTTATAGCAAAGCGTGATACCATGCTATGTGCGAAAGGAATGCTGTTATCGGCAGCAGTCATGTATGCAATTATCAGAATGTTTGGAACAACAGAGGATAGCTGTATGTATGCTTTCCCGATTCTGTTTGTTGCCATGGTATATCTGAATCAGAAAATCATTGTAATCGGAAACTGTTTCATGATTGGCTCGAATCTGATCAGACTTTTGATGCGTATCAACAACCTGCATGATAATGGAGGACAGACTCTGGTCGTAAGTGTATGCGTTTGTTTGCTGGTAGCTTATTCTTCCATTAGAATAACCCGTTTGCTTATAAAATTTAATGGCGAAAATATGGAAACCATTCTGGAGGCTTCAAAGAAGCAGGAAGAAAGCCAGAATCTTCTAACAAGGTTTCTGATACCGTAGAAAATGGTGTGATCTCTGTTCAGGAATTAGGAAAACAGGCTGATAATGTAAGTGAGAGCAGCAAGGCTATGGAGGAAGTGATTGCAGAGCTTACAGATAAGGTAGAAAGGGTAGAAGGCTTTGCTGTCGTTGCAGATGAAATTCGTCAGCTTTCTGAGAATACAAAAGAAGCATCGACAAATATTACCGGTATTATTAAGGAGTTAAATGAAGATACGAAACGGGCAAATGAAAGTATTGAGAATGCAGTAAACGGTGTAGCAAGACAAAATGAATTGATCGAAGAGACAAAAGAGAAGTTTGCTCAGGCAGCAGGTGAGGTAAAGGTACTGTCTGAGAATATAGAAGAGGTTAAGAACAGCATGGAGGAAACGAAGATGTCTTCCAATACAATTTACGACCATATTTCCCAGTTGTCTGCGACGAGTGAAGAAGTAACTGCTTCTGCCAATGAAGGACTTGAAGCATCTAATGTTACCGTGAATGAAGTCGAGAAGTGTAAGAAGATTTTTGAATCAATCTATGAGTTGGCATTAGATTTACAGAAACGATAGAGAATAACAGTATATAATAATGAAATCAAAGAAAAGCAATCAGAGCATGGTTGTTTTTCTTTTTTTGGGCTTTACACTTTTTTTATAAATAATTCTGGAAAAGAATGTTGACAATAAATAGGAGAAGTAGTAAGTTAGTATATGTAAATATTAGCACTCCATTACAACGAGTGCTAATAAAGCAAAACAAACACCGGATGATAGGAAGGAGAGTGAGCAGAATTGGAATTGGATGAGAGAAAACGAAAGATTCTGCAGGCGATTATCCGTAACTATTTAGAAACCGGTGAACCGGTGGGAAGCAGAACGATATCAAAGTATACCGATTTGAATCTCAGCTCTGCGACCATACGAAATGAGATGGCTGATTTAGAAGAGCTTGGTTACATTGTTCAGCCGCATACCTCAGCAGGAAGAATTCCTTCTGATAAGGGATACCGGTTATATGTAGACCAGATGCTTTTGGAAAAAGAAGAGCAGCTCAATCAGGCAACGCAGGAAGTTAAGGAAATGCAGGAAATGCTTCTTGAAAAAGAGGATAAGATGGAAGCTATCTTAAAACAGATGGCGAAGGTGCTTGCAACGAATACCAATTATGCAACACTTGTATCGGCACCTCAGGTAAGAGGCAATAAGCTAAAGTTCATACAGCTTTCCAGAGTAGAGGCAAGACAGCTTCTGGCAACAGTTGTTGTAGAGGGTAATGTGATTAAGAATACGATGATTCATACCGAAGAGGCTTTGGATGATGAAACACTGTTGAAGCTGAATATTCTCCTCAATACGAACCTGAACGGACTTCCGATTGAAGAAATCAATCTTGCCATGATCACAAAGCTCAAGCAGCAGGCAGGAATCTATGACGGCATTATTGCAGAGGTCATGGATGCCGTAGCAGCGGTCATTAAGGAAGATGATGACATTGAGATATATACAAGTGGTACGAATAACATCTTCAAATATCCGGAACTTTCCGATAACCAAAGAGCGAGTGAACTGATTACGACTTTTGAAGAAAAGCAGATGCTCACAGAACTGGTACAGGATACGCTGACGGAAGAGAACAGTACAGGTATTCAGGTATATATCGGTAATGAGACACCGGTCAAGACCATGAAGGACTGCAGTGTAGTAACAGCAACCTACGAATTGGAAGAGGGAATGAAGGGAACGATAGGAATCATCGGACCCAGAAGAATGGATTATGATAAGGTAATCAGTACCCTGAAGACTCTTAAGAGTCAACTGGATACATTATATAAAAAAGATGATAAGCAACAAACAGGAAAGGATGACGAGTAAGAGTGGATGATAAGAATTTAGAGAATGATTTAAAAGAAGAGTTAGAGGAACAGACAGCTAAAGAAGAAGCCACCCAGAAAGAAAACCAGACACAGGAAGAAAGCGAGACACAGGAAGCGCAGGACATAAATACAGAAAACGATTCAGAGGAAACAGAATCCGAAGAAGACACAAAGCAGGATAAGAAGTCCGGTAAGAAAAAATCCTTCTTTGATAAGAAGGACAATAAGCTTCAGGAAAAGGTTGATGAGCTTGAAGACAGGGTAAAACGCCAGATGGCGGAATTCGATAACTTCAGAAAGCGTACCGAGAAAGAAAAGAGCGCAATGTTCGAAACAGGTGCAAAGAGTGTTATCGAGAAAATTTTACCGGTTGTAGACAACTTCGAAAGAGGTTTGGCAGCACTTTCTGAGGAAGAGATGAAGCAGCCGTTTGCAGAAGGGATGAATATGGTATACAAACAGCTTATGACAGAACTTGATAAGCTGGAGGTAAAGCCAATTGAGGCCGTTGGTTGCGAATTCGATCCAAATCTTCATAATGCAGTCATGCAGGTAGAAAGTGAGGAATACGAAACAGGTATTATTGCACAAGAGTTACAAAAAGGTTATACCTACCGCGATACCGTTGTAAGACACAGCATGGTAGCGGTAGTACAGTAGAATATCATTTTTGAGTTTAAATTTAATTTAAAAAATTAGGAGGAATAAAATCATGAGTAAGATTATTGGTATTGACTTAGGTACAACAAACAGTTGTGTAGCCGTTATGGAAGGTGGAAAGCCTACCGTTATCGCTAATACAGAAGGAGCAAGAACAACACCGTCTGTTGTTGCTTTTACAAAGACAGGAGAAAGACTTGTTGGTGAGCCTGCAAAGCGTCAGGCAGTTACAAATGCTGATAAGACAATTGCTTCCATCAAGAGAGACATGGGTACAGATCGTGGAAGAACAATTGATGATAAGAAGTATTCTCCACAGCAGATTTCTGCTATGATTCTTCAGAAGCTCAAAGCTGATGCAGAAAGCTACTTAGGTGAGAAGGTAACAGAGGCAGTTATTACCGTTCCTGCTTATTTCAACGATGCACAGCGTCAGGCTACAAAGGATGCAGGTAAGATTGCAGGTCTTGATGTTAAGCGTATTATCAACGAGCCTACAGCAGCAGCACTTGCATATGGTCTTGATAATGAGAAAGAACAGAAAATTCTTGTATACGACTTAGGTGGTGGTACATTCGATGTATCTATCATTGAAATCGGTGATGGCGTTATCGAAGTACTTGCTACAAATGGTGATACACATCTTGGTGGTGATGATTTCGATAATAAGTTAATCCAGTGGATGATCGAAGAGTTCAAGAAGCAGGAAGGCATTGACTTATCCGGTGATAAGATGGCAATGCAGAGATTAAAGGAAGCAGCAGAGAAGGCTAAGAAGGAACTTTCAAGTGCGACTACAACAAATATCAATCTGCCATTCATTACCGCTACAGCAGAAGGACCTAAGCACTTTGACATGAACCTTACAAGAGCTAAATTTGATGAATTAACACACGACTTAGTTGAGAGAACAGCAATTCCTGTTCAGAACGCATTAAAGGATGCAGGACTCACAGCAAGTGAAATCGGTCAGGTATTATTAGTAGGTGGTTCTACAAGAATCCCTGCTGTTCAGGATAAGGTAAGACAGTTAACAGGAAAAGAGCCAAGCAAGTCTCTTAACCCGGATGAATGTGTTGCTATTGGTGCATCTATTCAGGGTGGTAAGCTTGCAGGTGATGCCGGTGCAGGCGAAATCCTTCTTCTTGATGTAACACCATTATCACTTTCTATCGAAACAATGGGTGGTGTTGCTACAAGATTAATCGAGAGAAACACAACAATTCCTACCAAGAAGAGCCAGATTTTCTCTACAGCAGCAGATAATCAGACAGCCGTTGATATCAACGTAGTTCAGGGTGAGAGACAGTTCGCTAGAGACAAAAAGTCTCTTGGACAGTTGAGATTAGACGGTATCCCTCCAGCAAGACGTGGTGTACCACAGATTGAGGTTACTTTCGATATCGATGCAAACGGTATTGTAAATGTTTCCGCTAAGGATCTTGGAACAGGTAAGGAACAGCACATTACGATTACAGCAGGATCTAATATGTCAGATGCTGATATCGAGAAGGCTGTAAAGGAAGCAGCTGAGTATGAAGCACAGGATAAGAAGAGAAAGGAAGCAATTGATGCAAGAAACGATGCAGATTCTTTCGTATTCCAGACAGAAAAGGCTTTAAATGAAGTTGGCGATAAGATTGATGCAAATGAGAAGGCTTCCTTAGAGACAGACTTAAATGATCTGAAGTCTTTCCTTGAAAGCACAAAGGATGCTGAAATGACAGAAGATCAGGTTGCCGAGTTGAAGAGCAAGCAGGAAGCTCTGATGTCTAAGGCACAGAATCTGTTCACCAAGATGTATGAAAACATGCAGGGTGCAGCAGGAGCCGCAGGAGCAGGTCCGGATATGGGCAACATGGGTGGTGCACAGCAGACAACACAGGATGCAGGTACAGCTGATGATGTAGTAGACGGAGATTACCGCGAGGTATAAAGCATGAAAAGGATAGAATAACATGGCAGAGCAGAAAAGAGATTATTATGAGGTATTAGGTGTCGAGAGAGGCGCTGATGATGCCAGCATTAAAAAAGCATATAGACAGCTTGCCAAGAAGTATCATCCGGATATGAATCCGGGAGATGCAGAAGCAGAAAAGAAGTTCAAAGAGGCTTCCGAGGCTTATGCAGTATTAAGTGATCCGGATAAAAGACGCCAGTATGATCAGTTTGGTCATTCTGCCTTTGAAGGTGGCGGAGCTGGTGGCGGATTTGGCGGTTTCGATTTCAGCGGTGCAGATTTCTCAGATATCTTTGGTGATATCTTTGGTGATTTCTTTGGCGGAGGAAGAAGCTCCAGAAACAGTAATGGACCTATGAAAGGTGCTAATCTTCGTACCAGTGTACGTATATCCTTTGAGGAAGCTGTCTTTGGTGTAGAGAAGGAACTTGATCTGACTCTAAAGGATACCTGTAAGACATGTAACGGAAGTGGTGCAAAACCGGGAACTTCTCCGGAAACCTGTCATAGATGTGGTGGTCGTGGTCAGGTTGTAACACAGCATTCAACACCATTTGGAACGATTCGTAACTCACAGGTCTGCCCTGATTGTGGCGGATCAGGCAAGACAATCAAGGAGAAGTGTCCTGATTGTCATGGAAGTGGATATATTTCAGCAAGAAAGAAGATACAGGTATCTATTCCGGCTGGTATTGACAATGGACAGAGCGTACGCTTAAGAGATAAGGGTGAACCGGGTGTAAATGGCGGACCAAGAGGAGACCTGTTGGTAGAAGTTGTTGTCGACAGGCATCCGATTTTCCAGAGGCAGGATATGAATATTTTCTCAACCGTTCCGGTTTCTTATGCAGTTGCTGCACTTGGCGGAGAGATTCTGATTGATACGGTAGATGGTAAGGTTGTTTATGATGTTAAGGCAGGAACACAGACAGATACTCGTGTAAGACTTCGTGGTAAGGGTGTTCCGTCCTTAAGAAATAAGGATGTTCGCGGTGACCATTACGTTACCTTGGTGGTTCAGGTTCCTGATAAGCTTTCTAATGAAGCAAAAGAGCTGTTAAGAAAGTTTGATATGGAAACAGGAAATTCTCTGGAAGCCGTAAAGAATATGGAGAATAAAAACTCCGGTGAAGAGAAAAAGGATAAGAAGAGAAAGTTCTTCAAATAAAGCTTGGATAAGGACTGTGAAAAAAGCACTCGTGCTAAAGCAGTTCCTGGCTAATAATCGAGATAGATATCTTGGATTTTTGGTTCAAGATACCTATCTCTTTTTTGTATAATGAAAAGGTGCCTTTTTATTATGCATGATAGGTATCTTGAACAATTCTTTACATTTAATATTCCACTTTACTTTACGCTGTGCATTCAATTTGGAAAAATTGAAAATATCAATTCTAAATTGAAATATAAACATGCATCTGATATAATGGATTGAGAAAGCTGGATTGAGAAAAGGATGAATGGAATATTAAAAAAGAAAGAAAAAAGAAAGGCATTAGTTATGACTGTAAATTATAATAAATTGTGGAAAATGTTAATTGATAAAAATATGATGAAGAAGGATTTACGAGAAGCAGCAGGAGTAACGACTAATGTAATAGCTAAACTTGGAAAAAATGAGCATGTTTCAACAGAAGTTTTATGTAAAATATGTGATGCATTGAATTGTGGATTAGATGATATTATGGAAATTAAGAAGGAGTCCTAAAAATCGGACATAATAAAACAGAATAAGTGAAGAAGAGGTAAATTATGTTTACAACAATTGAGTTATTTGCAGGAGCAGGCGGATTGGCATTAGGAGTAGAAAAAGCTGGATTTGATACAATTGGTTTGGTGGAACTTGATAAAGACGCATGTGAAACTTTGAGAACAAATAGACCGAAATGGAATGTAATATGCGATGATATCGCTAATGTATCAGGACAGGATTTGGAAAAAATGTTTGGAATTAAAAGGGGGAAACTTGACTTATTGTCAGGTGGCGCACCTTGTCAGGCTTTTTCTTATGCCGGTAAGAGACTTGGATTAGAGGATGCAAGAGGAACTTTGTTTTATCATTATGCAGTGTTTCTTGAAAAATTACAGCCTAAGATGTTCCTGTTTGAAAATGTAAGAGGATTGCTGACACATGACAACGGAAAAACATATAGTACAATTCTTAATATTTTTGAAAAGGCTGGATATGAAATACAAAAAGAGGTGTTAAATGCTTGGGATTATGGTGTTGCTCAAAAGAGAGAGCGTTTAATTACTATTGGAATTCGAAAAGATCTTGTGGGTAAAATTAAGTATTCATTTCCCGAGAAATATGAGTATAAGCCTGTATTGCGAGATGTGCTGCAGAATGTTCCGGAAAGTATAGGGGTTCCTTACGGTGAAACTAAGAGAAAGATATTTGAATTAGTACCGCCGGGAGGTTATTGGAGGGATATTGATCCTGCTGTAGCCAAGGCATATATGAAAAGTTGTTGGAATATGGAGGGCGGTAGAACCGGAATATTACGTAGAATGAGTATGGATGAGCCGTCTTTGACGGTATTAACATCACCATCTCAAAAGCAGACAGAACGATGCCATCCGCTAGAAGCAAGACCATTTACAGTTAGAGAAAATGCAAGATGTCAGAGCTTTCCAGATGAATGGGGATTTTGTGGAAGTGTTATGTCACAATATAAACAGGTCGGAAATGCAGTGCCAGTTAATTTGGCATATGAAGTTGCAAGAAAAATTTACGAGGCATTGGAGAAAGAATAATGGATTGGAATTTAAAATTTATTTCTGAAGAGGATTTTATAGAACATGTTAGAGCGACTATTGAAAAATATGGAGAAAAGCTTGAATCATTTGATGTTAAGCGTTTTAACAAAAACATAATTGACCCGATTAAATTAATTTTTGATAAGACAGTATATCGTTCGACATGGAATGAGATTGTCAGCAATGAGATTTTTAGACAAAGAGATAAAGCAAATAATAATGATATCGGATATTTTCATCAAAGAATATTCCAGTATATAATGAATTGTCATGTCCCTGAAAATGGAAAGGAAGGTGGCTGGGATGTAATATATCAGAATGCGGAGGGCGTTATGTTGCCAGGTGGTGATATGGTGCATAATGTGTATGTGGAAATGAAAAACAAGCATAATACGATGAATTCAGCATCAGAAGGTAAGACATACATAAAAATGCAGAACCAGTTATTAAAAGATGACGACTGTGCCTGCTTTCTTGTTGAAGCGATTTCCAAGCGGTCACAGAATATCAAATGGGAGACAACAGTTGATAAGAATAAGGTATCTCATAAACGAATAAGAAGAGTTAGTTTGGATCAGTTTTATGCACTAGTAACAGGAGAAGAAGATGCTTTTTACCAGATGTGTATGGTATTACCTGAGGTGATTGAAAAGGTAGTAAACAGTGGAGATGGAATTAAAGTACCTAAAGATACTGTTTTAGATGAACTTAAGAATATAGCTGCTCAGATTGGCGAAGAATCAGAGTCGTTGGCGATGGCAATGGCAGTATATATGCTTGGGTTTAGTACCTATAATGGATTTAAAGACTATTTAAAGGATGAAAATGTACAAGATGATGCTATGCTAAAAAGGCTTTATGAATATGCGAAAAAATGATTATTTAGAAAAATAAATAAGCTGGAAGAAAGGTAAGAATAATATATGAAATGGACAAAATTCATGGTAAAAACGATTACGGATGCAGAGGATATCATTATCAGCACCTTGTATGATATTGGTTTAGAGGGAGCTCAGATTGAGGACAAGATTCCCTTAACACCGCTTGAAAAGGAGCAGATGTTTGTTGACATCCTTCCGGATGGTCCGGAGGATGATGGGATTGCATACCTTAGCTTTTTTGTAGAAGAGAAAGAGGGTGGCAGTCTTGAACTTTTAGGAGAAAAGGTAACAACAGAAGAAATCGTAGAAAAGATTAAGGCAGAGTTGGATGATCTTCGCAATTTCATGGAGATTGGAGAAGGAAGTGTCATGGTATCAGAAACAGAGGATATTGACTGGATCAATAACTGGAAGCAATACTTCCATCAGTTCTATATTGATGACCTTCTTGTCATTCCTTCGTGGGAAGAGGTGAAAGAAGAGGACAAGAATAAGATGATTCTTCATATTGACCCTGGAACTGCTTTTGGAACCGGCATGCATGAGACAACGCAGCTCTGTATCAGACAGCTTAAGAAGCATATTACACCGGAAACGGAGCTTCTGGACGTCGGAACAGGAAGCGGAATCCTTGCCATCATCTCACTTATGTACGGAATTAAGCATGCAGTCGGAACAGACCTTGACCCATGTGCAGTAGAAGCAGTTCGAGAGAATATGGAAGTAAATCATATCAAGCCGGAAAGCTTTGGAATGATGATAGGAAATATCATTACCGACAAGGCAGTACAGGATAAGGTAGGTTATGAAAAATATGACATTGTTGTCGCAAATATTCTTGCAGATGTCCTTGTTCCACTGACACCGGTTATTGTGAACCAGTTGAAAACGGGTGGAATCTATATTACATCAGGCATTATCGATAATAAAGAACAGACTGTTGTAGATGCAGTAAAGGCAGCAGGGCTTGAGGTACTTGAAGTGACCTATCAGGGCGAATGGGTAAGTGTAACCGCAAGAAAGAATTAATGATATAGAAAGGTGTTTTTTTATGTACCATTTCTTTGTAGAACCTTCCGGCATAGGAGAGAAAGAGATTATTATCACAGGGCCGGACGTGAATCATATCAGGAACGTAATCCGATTAAAACCCGGTGATGAGATTAGTATCAGTAACGGAATCGATGGAAGAGATTACCGATGCGGAATTGCAAGAATCACAGAGGATGAGGTAGTATGTGAGCTTCGCTTTATTAAGGAAGATGGTGTGGAGCTGCCAGCCAAAGTATATCTGTTTCAGGGATTGCCAAAGGGTGACAAGATGGAACTGATTATTCAGAAGATGGTAGAGCTTGGTGTGTATGAAATTATTCCTGTATCGATGCAGCGTTGTGTGGTAAAGCTTGATGATAAGAAAGCAAAGAGTAAAATTACCAGATGGCAGGGGATTGCAGAAGCGGCTGCCAAGCAGAGCAAACGTGGCATTGTACCACAGATTCATCCCGTCATGACGTATCAGGCAGCACTTGCCTATGCAGCTGATATGGATTGCAGGCTCGTGCCTTATGAGATGGAAGAAAGTCTTGATGGAGCATCCGGCATGGAAGGAACAAAAAGACTGATAGAGGCAATAAAGCCGGGAGAATCAATTGCCATTTTCATCGGACCGGAAGGTGGTTTTGAAGAGAGTGAGATACAAGGAGCCATTTCACAGGGCATGAAGCCAATTACATTGGGAAAGAGAATTCTTCGTACAGAAACAGCTGGAATGACAGTCATGGCATGGATTATGTATCAATTAGAAAAATAAACAGAAAAATATAACAATAGACAGAAAAATATAGAAACAATACTTGAAGTGTGATAAGATAAATGTAAAATGGCTTATCGTTAACATTTTGTTGTCAATTTCGACCGCTGCAGAAATGGCGAGAGGACAGCATACATTACAATATGCATTTATTTATTATACGATGTGCTGGCTTCCTTACTTGATCGGAATCGTGTTCTTAAAGGTCAAAGGATTGGCATCACCATATTATAAGGATGTGGTTGCCACGGGGTATGGTTTCTTTTATATGTATGTGATAGCAACAAGTAAGACACATATGACATTTTCATACATATTTCCACTAACCAGTATGATTATCCTTTACAAAAATAAAAACTACATGCTACGGTGTGGAGTTACAAACACAGTCGCAGTTTGCTTGTCCGCAATATACCATTATTCGCAGGGTATGAATACATATGATGATATTAAGGACTATATATTACAGATAGTATGTATCATTCTACGTTATGCCTGCTATATTCTCTCAATAGACCATATGAATCAGTCAGATGGTGTTACTGTAGTAAGAGAGCTTTCCGATGAAAAT
>JALEWA010000181.1 GCA_022788085.1 Lachnospiraceae bacterium | reverse complement strand
ACTGTTTTTGTACCTCAGCTAAATCCTTTTCCGCTTCATACAAATCTCTTGCAATTTCCTCTAAGTCTTCACGCATAAATCCAACTTCAAGGCTTTTCTTCATATTGTCGATATAGTTGTCCAGCTCTTCATTTGTCTGCTCGAGACATCCTGTCTGCTCATTAATAGAAAGATTAAGATCCGGCATTGCCTCATTCAACTCATCTACAATGAGTTTCATCCGTCTCTTTTCTTCTGTTGAAAGCGATTCTTTTTCATTAAGGGATAGCAACTCATCCTTCAATTTACCTATAATAGTAATCTCTGCTTCCTGTGAATCCCTGTTCTTCTTTCGTGTTTCAATGTTCTCACTTAGCTTATCATTATTCTTTTCAACCTCTTCTATGAATTCCTTCTGTTTCCTTTTTGCATCATCAGTTTTATTTGTCAAAGTAACAAATGCAGTGATTAATCCACCAATTACACCAACTGCAATTGTGATTGGATTACTTATAGCAAGTGCAGCGTTGAACAAAGCCATTGCTCCTGTTGCAATCGCAACTCCTCCGGCAATTCCTCCAATTACAGCTGTAAGTGTTGCAATTGCTTTTACTACCTCTGGATGGTCTTTCACGAAATCCGTCGCCCACTCAAACGCATCTGCTCCTTTATCTCGCAAATCGTCTAATTCCGGTGCTAGTGTTTCACCTACTGCAATCTTCAAGTTCTGTATTGCAGTATTCATTCTCTCTTCCGTCTTTTCCGTTGTAGATGCCATTGTATCAAAGGCTTCCTGTGTTGCTCCTGACGAGTCCTGCATCTTTTCAAGTACACTATTAAACTCTTCTGCTCCACTTCCAAGTATCGACAAAGCACCTATTCCTGCTTCTGATGAAGACCACAGTTCATTAAATGCACCTGCATCATTATTAACAGCATCTCCTAATATTGCTATTACATCTCCTAAACTCTTTCCTTCTTTGCTTAACGTTGCAAAAGATTTTCCTGATTTTTCCGTAAGTACTTTTGATACAGTACTTCCAGAATCGCCAAGTTCATTCAGCATACTTTTAATGTAAGTAGTGGACTCTGCTGTCGCAATACCGTTTGATGTCATGATTGCATATGCAGATGAAAGATTATCCATCTCTACGTTATATGCAGAAGCAACAGGTATTACTTTACCCATATTAGAAGCAAGTTCTGCTACCGTAGTCTTACCTAAATTCTGCGTTGTCACAAGATAATCTGATATCTTTGTAGCATCTGTTACCTCTAACCCATATGCATTGATTGCTGTTGTCAGAATATCAACTGCTGTGGTTGCATCTGTAAATCCACCTGTTGCAAGTTTAGTTGCCTGGCCTGCAAATTCAACTGCATTTGCAGTATCTACACCTGCTGATATGGAATTATAGACTGCATCAGCAAGCTGTTCCGCTGGTGTTATCATTTCAGAAGACATAGCAATCAATTCGGAATTTATATCCGTCATATTCTTTTGTGACTCATCTGCAATAGTCTTAATCTTAGCTGATGCAGTCTCAAATGACTTATATTCTTCGATACAGTCACTTAAAGCATCTGCTATATCTTCTATTGACTCTACGATACCTGCTGATGCCAACGCACCTGCAAGATTGTTAATTGCATCTTTACCTTTTTCACCAAAGACATCCGATTTATTTCCAGCTTGTTCTGCACTCTTTCCATATTTGTCTATAGATTTTGCACAACCATCAGAAGACTGTTCTGCTTCTTCCATATATTTTTGGTTTGATTCTATCTCCGAAGAAAGCTTATTCAATTCGGTCTTTGCATTGTTCAAAGATGTTTTCCAATCTGATGTTGCTCTATTTGCTTTGTCATATTCATCCTCTGCAAGAGACAGTTTTTCTTTCAGCTCATCAATAATCTTTTGCTGTTCAGCAAGTGCATCTGCTGATTCATCGGAAGAATCTGCCATATCTTCCATCTTCGTATTTGCCTTATCAAGAGCTTCCTTTAGTTCTGCAACCTTAGAACCTGCCTCTTCCTGTTTCTTAGTCGAATCTGCAACCGCCCTGGAATAGATTTCTACCTTTTCCTGCTGTTTCTCATACTGCTTTCCAAGTATTTCATTTTTCTTGGTTAGTGCTTCTATGGAATTCTGCTGATCTGCAAATGTCGAAGAAGCAAGCTTCATTTCGGAACGAAGTTCCTTCTGTTCTGTATTAATGTTCTTAAGGGCTTTTCTATAATCTGCTTCTCCATCCAGTACAATTTTTGCACCTATCGTATTTCCTGCCATATGTACGCTCCTTATAGCTCCATCAGTGATGTTACTTTCTTTTCCTCTTCCACGATATAGAGCATGCGCTTTACCCTAAAATTATAGTCTCTCTTATATACTTCCATGAGGTCAATAAACTTTCCGAGATACATACGCATAGTCTCTTTATAAGAAAATCCCAGTCGATTCATGGACATGTAAGTGATATAGTCAAAATCTATCTCCTTACTCTCTCCGTCCTTGTTCGACCGGGATTTTATTTTTTTGTCTGGAAGCACCTCTTCATTTCTTCGTGGAGTTCTTTCGCAAGTTCTCTGTAATTTCTTGTTGTTAAAGCAATTAAATGCTTAACCGATTTAACATCGTAATGTCTTCCATTCAGTTCCTTCTCTATGTCCATACCTTCCATTACCATAAGAGGAAGTGCATGCGCTACTGCATTAACGGATGGCTCAACACGATATGTTTTACCATCTTTCTCTTTCAAACCTACAAGCTTCATCTCAAATTCTTCAATGCTTCCGTATTCCTGCTGTAGCATGTCAAGAACATACAAATCGCATTTAATAGGCAACTCTATTGTGTCATTTATCTTAATATGTGTTAATTCAAACATAATTGTATTCTCCTTTAATGCGCATGGTGTTACCCATGCGCTAAACTAATTAGGCTGCATCCGTGATATTAAGGTACTCCTTAATAAATGCAACGGCTTCCTGCTCTGTCTCAAATGTCTTCTTTACCTTCCATGTTCCATCTTCCAACGGCATAGCCTTGCCGGAAACAGAAGGTGTCTTGAATTCAAGACTGTCACCCTTGGTTGTGTAGTTCTCTGCTGCCTCAGCAAAGATAACTTTCGGAAGGATTGCTGCAATATATGTAGTCTTTCCATCAATTTTCTCGGATGCATAGAAACCATATCCTACATAATTTGCTGCATCAGATGCATTATAAGTGATCTCTTTTGTGTCCGAATCAACTTTGTGACCGAACATAACGTTTGCTGCCTCGATTGGCATGTGTGTTGTATTCAATGTTACATCTGCATACTTGAATTCCTTCGTGCTTTCCTGAAGAACATTATCTCCATACAGGTTAGCCTCATTGTACTGTGGTGTAACGTCTGTTCCTACTGCCGTACCGTTCTTAAATCCACCTGAATATGTCTTGTTTTTAACATCTAATTTTGCAATCCATGGGTTGCTTAATCCAAAATATGCCATTTCTTTTCCTCCTAATGCTCATCTGTGTATTCCAGTTTGAATACTGTGCATCTCATTTTTTCTGCGTTAATAGTTACATTTTCCAGATATGTAAATATGCTGGATATAAAAAAACCAGATGATTCAAAATAATCTCTGGTCTTCTTCTTTAATTCAAAATAATTGAAATCTTTAGGTGTATATAATTTCAGTTGAATGTAACATGTGTCCTCTAACGGCTTATTATCACCGAATAAAGCGCCTCTTTCATCCTCATACTGGAACACGAAATATATTCCATTCGTTCCGCTGTACTCGTCCTGTTCTACTTCAATACCTATCTCTTTTTCAAAATCTTTAAATTTCGGATTCAGATTCACTTTCCAACACCTGCCATTCTGTTATATACTTCCTGCATACGCTGCATGGATGCGCTTCTCACTTCATTTACCGTCCTTGTCAGAAACGGTCTTGCAGGCTGCCTTCCGTTCACTCCATATTCAATCCAAATCATTTTCAAGGCATTAGAAACCTTGTATTTCCGTACAGAGTTTCCTTTTCCCTTAACCGAATAGGAATTTATAGCACTATATCCGGTAGGTCTTACGTGTACCATCCATGCACCATTTCTTGCCTTTGTAGGCTTTTTTGCCTTTATTGACTTAATTAATTCACCTGAAAGCTCGTGATTGTCTTCTCTTAATGTATCTTTCATACAGTTTTCCAGCAATGGAGCTGCTTCTTCCAATGCTTTCCTGCATATATCATCTGCATCTGTCTGTAATAAATCTGAAAGAAAATCTTCTGGGAAATCCATATAAAAATCTGCCATTATAGTTCTCCTAGCTTACAGAATAGCTCTATGTATCTGTGTTCATCGTTGATATCATTTACATCCTGAATATCGTATTTCTTCCCTGCATATACAATCTTCATGTTCTTGTGTAACATTTTCTTCGTATACCGAATCAGGAAACGAATAGAAGCTTCACCAATTTCTGCACCGGCACCTTCCTTTTCCGTTC
>JALEWA010000159.1 GCA_022788085.1 Lachnospiraceae bacterium | reverse complement strand
AAGTTATTCTCCTGCAGCAAGGTAACGTATTCCTGGACAATCTGACCTAATCTGCTGTTGGGATTCGCCTCGGCAAACTGCTGATAATAAGGCAGCGCTTCACGATCAACTACATCTGATGTCTCACCCTGATAGTAATGTGCTGTTCCTGCTGTTCTGTCATATCCTCCTGTAATTGCATGGGTTGCAATTTCCTCATATAATCCGGATGCCGCTTCCGTACTTGCATGATCCGGGTACTTCTCGATGTGCTGCTCAAACAGCAATGCTCTTTCCAACATTTCTGAGAGGGTAAGACCGATTGTCATACGGTTTTCATCATTCGACATTACCATGGATGGTGATTCTGATTCCAGCTTCATCAACTCCATAAAGGCAATCATGTCTTCCGGCATGTACTGGCGGCTCTCTTCTAACCTCGTAAAATCAATATCACGGATATTATCACCATATCCTAATAAGCCCCTGAAAAACCGATCAACATCTGTCTCCAATGCGCCACCAATGTTTGTATTGATGTAATCAATGACACCATTTGCATTGTTTGGCTGTGCCAGCAGAGATTCAAATTCATCTCCTGTTCCTGTCTGATTTGCTCCTGTTGTTCCATCTCCGGTCTGGTTTTCTGTAGTCTGTTCCTGACCTGTTAACGGATCTGCATTTTCATTGTTGTTTTTCTTCCCCCAGCCACATGCCCAAAGCATTGCGCAGCAGGTAACACTCATCAATACTACTACAAGTTTCTTTTTCATTTTCCTTTCCTCCCCAGCCACCAGGCTGTATCCATAAATAGATTCAAATGCTGTCAGTGAAAGATATTTTCACTCTTTGCTATGGATATTTTTTACTCATTGGAAGAAAAATATGCATGAAATTATGATGTTCCTGCCAAAAAACGAAATACACCTTCTATATTCAGAAAACCGTATCCATATTCACGATTAGGATATTCCACTCCGTCCTTTCTTCTGGCACCACGTATCAGATAGTTCCTGATACTCTCAGAATCTACAAAAATATCATTCTGCTCCACCACAGCCCACTGCAAAATCTGTGCCACACCACCTGCCGTCATCGCCGTGGCAATACTGGAACCGCTTCTGAGTCCCAAAATCGTACTGACATTGACACCCGGTGCTGCAATATCCGGCTTAATCTGGTCATCTCTGGAAAATCCTCTTCCTGCATTTACATAAATGCTGTCATTTGCGTCATTATAGGTATTCACACAGGTTGACCTGTTGTTATACGCCGGATCTGTTAATGTAATAAATGGATCCGGTTCTAAAAAGTAAGTCTCATCCTGCAGGAACCGGGTAATAGGCATCCATATGTCAAATACTGCATTATTGATATTTCCTTCCCCCTGAATTCTTACTGACCAGATTCCTGCTGTCGGATTCTCAAAACGAAAACGTATCATCTCCGAGCCGGAACCGGGTTCTACAAGCATATAATCGACGCTGAGCCTTGTTCTTTCAAAAACAAACGTAAATATCTGTGGTCCCCTGATTCTTGGATTTACCCACTGTATCGTTTCTCCTCCCGGAGAACGTATGGATGCCGAATAAAGATATGGTGCCTTTCCCCAACAGTCCATGATAAAACCTTTTTCATTCTCTCCTACACGTATTTCCACATCTCGATAGGACTGTCTTGCCGTAATTTCTCCCCGAAAATGTCGTTTTGCATTTCCCTCGTTTCCTCCACCCACTACAATGGCTCTGTTTTTCTCATAGGAAATATTGGTAAGATAGCGTGATAAAGGGGATGCTCCTGTATGGTCACCAAGGTTCGTTCCTATTCCCAGGCAGATGACTAGCGGTCTTTGTAAGCTTACCGCATACTTCTCCAGGTACTGTACAGCCTGAATAATATCTGTTTCTGAGTAACATGGAACATCCTCCGGTACAAGATAGTATTCCCTTAAATATGGCTTTATCTCTTTAAGCTTTACCATAACAATATTACAATCCGGTGCAGCCCCAATAAAATGGCCATTACCGGCTACTCTGCTCCCTGCCGCAACGCTCGCTGCTGCTGTACCATGACCAATCTCATCCATACTTGGAACAATCTCTCTTGGATTATCACTTTCCAGGGCTCTCTGAATCATCTCATTAGTATACTCAGAACCATATTCAAAGCCTTCCGGTGGTGTTCCCGATTGTATTGTCTGATCCCATATTGCTGTGATTCTGCTCCTTCCATATTGATCCAGAAAAACTTCATTTTCATATTGTATTCCCGTATCTACAAATCCTATTGTTACATTTTTCCCTGTGAGATTCAGCGGTTGTCCCTGTGTTGCAAGAATTCCCGATTCCATCAGTCCCAGGGAATTGAATTCCTGCCGTGCTCCTGTTCCTGTATCATTTTCTACCAGCTGTGTCAAGCCATAACATCTTGGTAAAAAATAGTAGGTTGAATCTGTTACACTGATGGTAGGAATGGCTCTCCTGTCGACAAAAGCAATTCCCAAATTGTCAAGTACTCCATGATAACAGTAGTCTGCTGCCACTTCATCACGATACATCTCCGGAAACATAAAGTCTAAAATGATATCGGCATAGTCATTAGACAAAATCCGCTCTTTACAGTCCACTATATTCTCCTATTCCTTATGAACGGCTTTCTATAGTGTATACTGCAAAGAGCGGATTTATTAATGCTTTTGCATATTAAAATTCATAAAAGTTCTGTGGTTCCGGCTTCTTTGGTTCCTTTATTTCTTCCTCTTTTTTCTCTATTGCTGAAGGCTCCTGACTCTCCTCCAGCTTTTTGGGATGTACAGATTCTGTACGAATCTCGATTACCGGACCTCCTGTTCCATTAATATAATCTCCTGTAATGGTGACCTCTCCAATGTTTTCATCTTTTGGAATCTCATACATGATATCCAGCATGAATTCCTCAATAATCGCACGAAGCGCTCTGGCTCCGGTATCACGTTCCATTGCCTTCTTTGCAATCGCTTCCAACGCACTGTCATCAAAGTTAAGCTTTACCTCATCCAATTCCAAAAGCTTCTGATACTGCTTTAGTATTGCATTCTTAGGCTCCTTTAAAATCTTGATGTAGCTTTCCAGATCAAGACCATCCATAGGACAGATGATCGGCAGACGTCCTACGAACTCCGGAATCATACCAAACTTCTTAATATCCTCTACCTTAACCTGCTTTAAGATATTCTTCTCCTTATCCAGAGAATCCTTCAGCTCTGCATTAAAGCCAATGGATGTCTGTTTTGAAAGTCTCTGCTTAATGATTTCTTCCAAATCAGGGAATGCGCCACCACAAATAAAAAGGATATTCCTTGTATTAACCGTTGTCAGCGGAACCATGGCATTCTTACTGTTTGCGCCTACGGGTACCTCCACATCAGCTCCCTCCAGAAGCTTCAGCATTCCCTGCTGAACAGATTCTCCACTCACATCTCTGGAAGTTGTGTTCTTCTTCTTCGCAATCTTATCGATTTCATCAATAAAAACAATACCGCGCTCTGCACGCTCCACATCGTTATCTGCTGCTGCAAGGAGCTTTGATATAACAGATTCGATGTCATCACCAATATAACCGGCCTCTGTAAGAGAGGTTGCATCTGCAATCGCTAATGGCACGTCCAAAAGCTTTGCAAGTGTCTTAACCAGGTATGTCTTACCACAGCCTGTCGGACCAAGAAGCAGGATATTTGACTTCTCAATTTCTATCTCATCCATAGTTCCGGTTGCCACACGCTTATAGTGATTATATACCGCAACGGAAATGACCTTCTTGGCATAATCCTGACCAACGACATAATCGTCCAGCTGCGCCTTGATTCTGTGAGGTGCCGGCAGGTCCTTTACATTAAATACCGCCTCCTGATTCTCCTTGTGCTTTTTCTTCTTCAGTTTTTGACGATTGGGAATCCCTCCATCTCCCTGCAGGTCTGCAATATTAACAAAGCTGATATTCGGGAATCTTCGTTTCTTCTCATTGTCATTATCCATCCCAAAATTTCCAGTGTTATTTAACATTCCCTGATAGTCGAACTGACTTACAGTGTCCATCGTTTTATGCATACAGTCTGAGCATACGGAAATATGATTTGGGAGCTTGAACATCCTTCCCGCCTTGCTTTCCGGTCTCCTGCAAATAAAGCAGACATCTTCATACTCATTGTCTTTATCATAATCATCATCTGATGTTTTAGAAGCTTCCTCTTTCTCATCCTCTGAAACATCTATCATCTCCATATCATCTATTTCTTTATTATCCTTATCTGACATCTAAAACCTCCGTAAAATTATTTATTCTGTCCGATATCCTAATGTAACACTAATTACTTTTTCCTGATAACCGGAATCACTCTGGCGCATTACCGTTACATCTACCGTTGTTCCGGCTGCATAATACTCTAATAGCTCTTGCAGCTGTGTCATATGTGAAATATTTTCTCCGTCAAATGCAACAATAATATCTCCTTTTTGAAGTCCCGCGCTCTCTGCCCCGGAATTCTCCAATACCTGTGCAACGAAAACACCCTGCGGCATATCATATGTCCTGGCGACCTCATCTGTTACATCTGTTCCTGATATTCCAAGGAAAGATCTCTCACTATCCAAAACCTTTTGTCTGGTCTCACGAAGCATCAATTCTTCAATAATTGGTTTTGCAGTTGAGATAGGAATCGCATACCCCATACCTTCAATCAGATAATCTGCAATTTTACTGGAATTAATTCCTATAACCTCTCCCTTAACGTTCAGAAGTGCACCACCTGAGTTTCCGGGATTGATTGCTGCATCTGTCTGAATCAAGAAGCTGGTGGTATCATCATCAATCATAATTTCTCTGTTCAGCGCACTAATGACACCTGTTGTTACTGACTGACCATAGCCAAGAGAATTACCGATTGCAATAGCCGGTTCGCCCACCTGCAAGGCATCCGAATTACCTAATGTAGCAATTGCAATCTTTTGCTTGGTTGCTTCTTCTATGTCTGTGAGGAATACTGTGATCACTGCCAAATCATGCTCCTGATCCGAACCTTTCACATAGGCAAGCACTTCCGAATCATCAATAAACTGTACGCTAAGCTCATTGCAATCCTCAATAACATGATAATTCGTTACAATCAGAAGTTCATTTTCATTTTCTCCTACAATAATGCCGGAACCACTGGCCTCTTCTTCTGATTCATCACCATACCAGTCCATGGCAGTATAGAAGTTTGTAATCGATACAACACATGGCATTGCTGTTTTTACAACTTCTGTTACATCTGTTACGACTGCCGTTACCGTTTCCATTTGCTGTATCTGCGTTTCTTCCTTCGTTCCTTCAATCTTAACCGGCTCTTCCTGTGACGCTCCCGGGGTAGTTTTTGCAGTAATCTGGTTTGCTGCCTCTGAAAGAATTTCTTCCTTTGTGCCTTCCCAGTCCTGCGAAATATGCTCAACACTCGCAAGTCTTCCTGTTATCCCGGATAACGCAAGTACCATATAAATGCCAAATCCGGCAAATGCTCCAAACAGAGTACCTCCTGCTACCTTTACCATGATTGACTTCATAACGGAATGCTGTTTTTTTGGTTTTTTAGATTTCGTGTTGGATGTATATGCATTGCTGTACTGCGCGACATTTACATATTGTGTCGTTGTTCCCTGCGTATAAATCGTATCCCCACTTCCATAGCCTGGTTCATATCCTTGTGTTGCAGCCGGCTGTGGCTGTTCCTTACGGTTCTCCATTTCTTCCATGCTATTCCCTCTTTTTCTTTCGCATCACTATTCAACAGTAACTGACTTTGCAAGATTTCTTGGCTTATCTACATCACAGCCCTTACCAACCGCAACATAATATCCGAACAGCTGTAATGGGATAATTGCCAGCGAATTCGTAAAATAGGAATTCGTCTTCGGAATATAGATTACATAATCTGCAGCCTTCTCAATATCTGTATTTCCTTCATTTGTTACAGCAAGTACGAATGCTCCTCTTGCCTTTACCTCTACCATATTGCTCAGGGTCTTCTGGAACAATGTATCCTGTGTTGCCACTGCTGCCACCAAAGTACCCTCTTCAATCAGGGAAATAGTACCATGCTTCAGTTCGCCTGCTGCATATGCTTCCGAATGAATATAGGAAATCTCCTTTAACTTAAGAGAACCTTCCATGGAAATGGCATAGTCAATACCACGGCCTATGAAAAATACATCCTTCGCAGCAACATAACGGTTCGCAAATCTCTGAATACGCTCTTTATTGGAAAGCAGCATTTCAATTTGTCCCGGAAGACGCTTCAAATCTTCAATCATTTCATGGAATGTCTTATCATCCAGCTTGCCACGAACCCTTGCAAATTTTAATGCCAACAGATACAATGCAATAAGCTGTGCACTATATGCCTTAGTTGTCGCAACTGCAATCTCCGGTCCTGCCCAGGTATACATAACATTATCTGCTTCTCTTGCAATGGAACTGCCTACTACATTTACGATTCCTAATACCTTATAGCCCAGTGCCTGTGATTCACGTAAGGCTGCCAATGTATCAGCAGTTTCGCCTGACTGGCTGATTACAACAACCATAGCACCTTCCTCAAGAATGGGATTGCGATAACGGAACTCGCTTGCAACATCTACTTCTACCGGAATTCTGGCAATTCCTTCAATAACATATTTTGCCGTTACACCTGTATGATATGCTGAACCACATGCAACGATGTGAATCTTTTTAATTGCCCTAATATCCTCATCAGACATATTAAGCTCATCAATCACAATGTCATTATTCTTTAATCTTGGCATAAGGGTGTCTGTAACAGTCTTTGGCTGCTCATACATCTCCTTTAGCATAAAATGCTCATAGCCGCCCTTCTCTGCTGCATCGGCATCCCACTCAATCGTAACAGGCTCTTTTTCAATTTCTTCTTCATCAATGGTATAGAAATGCATGCCATCAGCCTTCAGATGTACGATTTCCTGATTTTCAATAAAAAATACTTTTCTGGTATACTTAAGGATTGCCGGAACGTCAGAAGCAATAAAGCAACCTTCTTCATTCTGACCGGTAATCAACGGGCTATCCTTACGTACCGCAAAAACCTCATCCGGATGGTCTGCAAATACAATGCCTAATGCATAGGAGCCCTGTACTCTGTGCATTACCTTAATAATTGCTTCTAACGGATTTCCCTTGTAATAGTAATCCATAAGTTGTGCTACAACTTCTGTATCTGTGTCAGAAGTAAACTGATATCCTTTTGAAACAAGCTTCTCCTTTAATGGCAGATAATTCTCAATAATACCGTTATGTACAACGGCTATCGTTTCCTGTGCATTATAATGCGGATGTGAATTTGCATCACTTGGTGCACCATGAGTAGCCCATCTGGTATGACCAATACCTACGGTACCGGGCATGGTCGCTCCACCATGTGTCAATTCCTCTAATACCTTTAATCGTCCTACGGACTTTGTGATCTGAATCTTATCACCATTTACGACTGCCATTCCGGCAGAGTCGTAACCTCTGTATTCCAGCTTTGCAAGTCCTTCCAAAATCACAGGCGCTGCCTGATTCTTTCCAGCATAACCAACAATTCCACACATATCTATATATCCTCCAATTTATTTCCAATATTGTTTATTACTGCTGCATTTTACTATTATACCATAAGGTAATTGTTTATAGTGTATTCCTAATTGATATCCTATATATTTACATCCACTCGATAGAATCAAATAGGGAATCATTCTCTTTTGCTTTTCTTCTATCAGGTGCTTTACTGTCTTCTTTACGAGAGAAATACCTTCACTCTTTGATGATACACCCTGAAATACCTCAGGGTGATCTGCCTGGGATACTCCAAGGTCAAAGTTTCTTTGAAACTGCTGCATACAACTGTAATTATGGGAATGTAATACCTTAGCCTCGGCTGCATATACAATCTTATACCCAGCCTGTACCGCATGCCCCGCAAAAATCATATCCTCATTAAATATTGCCTTTTTCACAAATCCACCCATCATATCAAAGATATTTCTATTATATGCTGCGCATACATTAGAGCAGAAGTAGGTCTTAATACCAAGACGTCCTATATCTGCCTTTGACTTAACCATTCCCTCCTCCGGATAGTTAAAGCTTCGTGTATATTTCTCTATTTCACGACATTCCGGCAACGGAAGCTGCCTTGCATAAGCTGCTGCAGCACCCTTTTTCTCCTCTAAAGCGCTCACCAGTTTTTCTATCAGAAAGGAATCTGCCGGAATCGCATCATGTGTCATACATACAAAAATATCTGCATTGGAATATGCTGTACCTCTGTTTCTTGTCGCTCCATGGTCAAACTCCTTGGCGGACACATGATGCACTTCAATATTTTTATATTTTTCAAGAAATCTTGTCCCGTAAAACAATGCTTCGAAATATTTTTCTTCTGTATTCATGATAATAATCTTGTTAATCGGATATGTCTGCGCCTCTAATGCTTCAATCAGGCGCATAACCTGCTTTTGTGGTTTATACGTTAACAAGATAACATCTACTGTATGCTGCATAATTCCAAGCTAACCTCTCTTATTTCTAGAAAAGGGGTCCGTAGGAACACGGCCCCCTTGTCGTTTCATTTATCCGTTTTCTCACGGTATTCGCAGTCAATGCGTATACCTGCTGAACAGTTACTATACTTCATCATTTTATATAGGCTGATGTCTCACTCTGTATCTTCTGGCTACAGTTCTTTACCGTTTCTGAAGGTTCATAGCCTTCTTCTGAGCCAAAGAAGAACTGATGGAGCAGAATAACATTATCCTCCAGTGTTGTAGGAACAACACAGCTTCCCTTCTTTCCAATCATGCCGGTTGCAAAATGACCATCAAATGGGAATCCCGCAGTCTCACCAATGGAATACTTGGTTATGCCTCCAAGAAGCTCAATAATCTCACTCAATTCCAGAGAAGTGGCTACCTTCGGGAATACGGCTTCTGCAATTTTATTCAAAGTAGAAGGATTCAGTGTCATCGCCTTCTTTGCAACCTGTTTCAATACTGCATTCTGACGCTGTGTTCGTTCAAAGTCATTTCCAACATAACGAATACGACAATATGCCGTTGCCTGAAGACCATTCAAGGTCTGAAGTCCTGACTTGGTAACCGGCGTGTAATCCACTCCTGCAGTAGCTACATAGTTTGGTTCGCCTTTTGCATTTACACCATCCTGCTTTCCAACCATACTGATCTGATAACTATTCAGATGCACAACTTCCGATTCTTTGACGTCAATCTCGACACCACCGACTGCATCGATCACATCAATCAGTCCATCAAAGCCAATTGTTACAAAATCGGTAATGTTCATATCCATATTCATATTCAGCATGGCAAGTGCCTGCTTTGGTCCTCCCTTGGCATAAGCAAGATTTGCCTTATTATACGTATCTGTACTAAGGTTGAGGAAGGAGTCTCGATATACAGACACAAGCTTAACCTCTCCGGTGTCCTCATTAATGGAAACAATCTTTATAACATCGGTTCTTGTTGCCTTATCAAGCTGCTTATCTCTGGAATCCACACCAAAAAGAGCAATGTTGCGATATCCTTTCATGGCACCTGTTTCGGTTTCTTCCACTACCTCAGGATTTATTACAATATCTTCTTCTTTAATATCAACAATATTAATTTTCCTTACCTTGTCCATCCCCCAGAATACAACAAGAAGGATAAGTAATACAAAGATTTCTGCCACAAATAAAATAATTTTATTACGCTTCTTTTTCTGTGCCTGCTTTTGTGTCATAGGCTGTTTTTTCCTGTTGTTGACCTGACCTTTCCCTCCCTGAGGTGGTCTCTTATGCTGAACCGGTCTTGTCCCTTCACTTTGCGGTCTGCTGTTTTGTGCAGGTCGCTTGTTCCCTTGTGGCGCTCTTCCGGCTGGCGCCGGTTTTCTTCTTCCATTCTGAGCTGCCTGTCTTTGACCGCTTCCCTGTCGCCTGTTATTATTTCTACTATCTTCCATTTCGAATTTCTCCCTTAGTATGCATTCTTATTGATAAAGCCCTTAAAAAATGTCAGAAACAATATTTTAAGGTCAAATCCCATTGTCCAATTCTCAATATAGTACAAATCATA
>JALEWA010000155.1 GCA_022788085.1 Lachnospiraceae bacterium | reverse complement strand
AAAAGTAGTTTTCCTTGTCGTTATAATATGGTTATTTTGGGGTGTTATATCGATAATAGTTTTTTCTTACTTTATCGTCGTTAAAAAACATCGTTTTTTGAGTTGTCAACATCGGGATTTACATATTATGGAAAAATCGTTGTTCATTTTTTGAATTTGGAAGAAAAGTTGCATCGATAAAAGAGCTAGAAAGCATTTTCGGGGTAAGCAGTTTTCGAGGAACATCGATATCACTAAATAGGAGTCATTTCGATGTTTATTGCATGTAAAACTTTAAATGATGAAATGGAAATATACAATGCTCTTCTGAATAATGAAATGACAGGTACATCTAATCCTTTTGGAACTGCCGGAATTGGAATATGTGATATGAAAGGGCTTGAACATCCTGTCAGTTACGATGAGACAAAAGGCCAGTTCAACAGATTTACAAAAGCCTTTTCAATTTCGCTGGCTCACTCTGTATCACAGGCAGTCAGTGAAGCCGGAGGAGATTCCTATGATAATGCAGACTGTAATACGCCTTGCAAAAAAGCAGCCAGATGGTTTATTGATCACTATCCACTTCTTGGAGGATTGGCTTCCCATTTTGCGATTATAGAAGATTATCGATATTGTCTTCAGCATGATATCCAGATTGCTGCAATTGATGTAACACTGGGCGAATTATACTTAAATCCGGCAGTATCCTTTTCCTATGAGGAATGGAAATTTGTACTGGCTCATGAATATCTGCATGCAGGACTTATGCATCATGCCAGATGCAACGGAATGGATCATTATCTTTGGAATATAGCATGTGACTTTGTAATAAATGGATGGCTACATGAACTGCAGGTCGGTGTAATGCCTGTTAACGGCCTGTTGTATGATCCTACGCTGAAAAATTTATCTGCTGAAAGCATTTATGACCTTCTTTTGACTGACATGAAGAAATATGCCAAACTAAATACCCTCAGGGGATATCACAAAGGAGATATTATAAACACTTCATTCAATTCCCATAAAGATGGTGTTACTTTGGATGACTTCTGCTGTAGCGCCATGCAACAGGGGTTAGAATATCATGTCAGTTCCGGGCGAGGGTTGATTCCTGCCGGACTGATGGAAGAAATCAGAGCTTTGTCAATGCCACCGATTCCATGGGATGTAGCTCCGGCAAAGTGGTTTGATATCTACTTTGCTCCACTTGAAAAGCACAGAACTTATTACAGACCAAGCCGCAGACAGGCAAGTACTCCTGATATTCCAAGACCCAGTTATCATACTGCTGACATTCCGGTCGATAGCAGAACCTTTGGTGTCGTGATTGACACTTCCGGTTCTATGGATGCACAAGAGATTGGTAAGGCACTGGGTTCCGTTGCAAGTTATTCCATTGCACATGACGTTCCCTTTGCAAGAGTGATCTTTTGTGATGCTGCTGCCTATGGCGCTGGGTATATTTCTCCTGAGGATATTGCCGGAAGGGTATGTATTAAAGGACGAGGTGGTACAGTACTCCAACCGGGTATCGATGCCTTGGAGTCTGCAAAGGATTTTCCGGCAGACGGACCAATTCTGATAATCACTGATGGTGAAATAGAGGATCACTTAGACATTAAACACGAACATGCTTACCTGCTACCAAAAGGAGCAAGACTTCCTTATAAGGCAAAAGGAGAAGTGTTCTACTTCGATGATTGAAAGAACAGCTAATAAGTTTTCAGATTCAATATAAAAAATAAAGAGCGTAAGCAGCAATTTGTCTACGCTCTTTGAAGGATTACATTTATTGGCAGACGGAAGATCGAAAAACTTTAAAGAAGATAAACAGTCTTATAGAGGATATATGCAGAAATGGAAATGAGGGTGTCGGAAAACCAGAACCATTAACGGTCACGATTCTATTCGCAGTATAGATTTGTTCCATCAGTTACCTCTATATAATGTTGTTCATAAGTAGAAAAGATGATGCTGGCTATATGTTGATGAAGCTGTAAACAAGCCATGGAAAGTTAAACAAAGAAAATGGATTATGAATTGAATACTTTGTAACATTTTGATACACTTAAAATGACATATATTGTGTGACATAATTTGAAAATAATATTTATGGAGGAACTCATGATTACTGGTGAATTAAGAAATAAAGTGGATAGGATATGGGAGACTTTCTGGACTGGAGGAATCACGAATCCACTGGATGTAATAGAACAGTTTACATATTTGCTGTTTATAAAGCAATTAGACGAAGTAGAGACAACTAAGGAAAATGAGGCGAATTTTTTAGGAATTCCCTTTGAAACAATGTTTCCGGAAGATTGTCAAAAGTATAGATGGAGCAAGTTTAGAAATCTTGGTTCAGCAGAAGAAATGTATAATCTTGTTTTAAATGGTGTATTTCCATTTATTAAAAATCTTCATCAGGATGGAGATTCAGCCTATGCAAGGTATATGGGAGATGCAATTTTTAAAATTCCTACAGCGGCAATGTTAACAAAGATTGTTGATGGTATAGATGGTTTGGAATTAGGGGATGCAGATACAAAAGGTGATTTATATGAGTATTTGCTATCTAAAGTTGCAACAGCAGGAACTAATGGGCAATTTAGAACTCCTAGACATATCATCAAGATGATGGTGAATTTGGTCGAGCCTACACCAGAAGATATTATCATCGACCCAGCTATGGGAAGTGCGGGGTTTCTTATTGAAGCGCAGCAGTTCTTAAGGGATCATCATGCAGATTTGTTCTTGAATGCAGGCTTGAAAGAACATTTTAATAATAAAATGTTTTTTGGTAATGACATGGATAGAACAATGCTCCGTATTGGTGCTATGAACATGCTTTTACATGGTGTTGACAACCCGAACATTTCTTATAGAGATAGTTTGTCTGAGCAAAATACCGATGAAGAAAAATATACATTAGTTTTAGCCAATCCGCCATTTAAGGGAAGTCTTGACTACGAAGCTGTATCAGCAGATTTACTTAAAATAACTAAAACTAAGAAGACTGAGTTATTATTTTTAGCACTATTTTTAAGAATACTTAAGAAAGGTGGTCGCGCGGCAGTTATAGTTCCGGACGGAGTATTATTTGGAAGCAGTAATGCTCATAAGCAGATTAGAAAAGAAATTTTAGATAATAATAAGCTGGATGCAGTTATTTCAATGCCAAGTGGTGTATTTAAACCATATGCAGGAGTATCAACAGCGATTCTTATATTTACAAAAACAGGAAATGGTGGAACTGATAAAGTATGGTTTTATGATATGAAAGCAGAT
>JALEWA010000146.1 GCA_022788085.1 Lachnospiraceae bacterium | reverse complement strand
TGCCATCTACTCCAATCCTCCCACCTTCTCAATCACGCACTGATGCTTCTTGCTTTCTTTATCATAATTAATACCTACAAGCAGGATATCCCCCTGGTATTCGGCAAGGCTTCTCACATACTCTTTTTTCTTTATCTGCTCTATGGCACCTTCTGCAGAGGAGTCCCATTTCAATTCTATGATCATGGCAGGCTTATCCACATTTCTGTATGGAATAAATACCATATCTGCAAAGCCTTTTCCACTCGGCATTTCTCTTATCATAGTGTAATAATCTCTTGCGCAGAAATAGGCAAGTGAAATGACACAGCTTAATGCGTTCTCGTTATTGTAATTCAGGATGGATGTGGTATCCATATGAACATCATCGATTGCCTTTGCCACTGTATCTGTATCCATATGCAGTGTAGCCTCCAGTAATTCATCGGATGTCCTGATCGCCTTTGTTACCTCATTCCATCCTGCGCCCTCTACGGCATCTGCAAATTCTGTCCTTACTTCAAGATTCGGTATATAGACTTCTTTCTTCACTTCATCAAAGGCAAGATACCCAAGATGAACCAGCAGTGTCAGCACATCGTCCTTATTCTGAAAGGAGGTCATGTCATTCTGGAAGGAACGAGGATTGATCCGGCATCTGCCGCCACCAAGCATGATGATGACATCATCCTTTAGTCCGTCAAAATTTCTTTTAATATAACCTTTCAATGACTCATAAGTCTCTGTTGTTGTCCAGTAGGTGTCAAATTCCTCTCTGCGCATTGCCTCCACAACTGATCTTGGGCTGTAGATATGGGCAATCCTTTTGAAGGAATAACCGTCATACCAGCGTTTTGTCTCTGAAAAATCCATATGGTACTCATCACATAAGGCTTTTACCTCTTCCTCGGTAAAGCCGACATATTCTGCAAGGACGCTGGGATTGATCATGGTATATTCATTGAAGTTATTCAGTGCAGACTCCGTTCCGTATTTCTTAATTGGGAGAATACCTGTCAGATAAGCAAGTTTAACAAACCGTTCCGACTGGGCACCCTTAAATAAGCCTCTTAGTAAAAGAACATACTCTTTCTGAACATTGGTATCATATTTTTCTTCCCTGAATAAGCAATCCCATTCGTCAATAATGATGACAAAACCTTTTCCTGTTATATTATTAATCTTTGCCAATGCCAAAGGAAGTGCTGTTACATCATCTTGGATACACTCAGGAAACGAATCCTTCAGTTCCTGTATCACTTCTTTTTGGAAAAGCATTAATGAATCTGCTCCATCCGATGTATTACTGCGAAACCACTGCATATCAAGATGAAGTACATCATATTGATTCAAATGTTTTTTGTACGATTCATCCTTTGAAATCCGCAATCCCTCAAACAATTGCCCGGCATTTTCATTTTTTCCATAATATGCAGCCAGCATTTTTGCTGCCATTGATTTTCCAAACCTTCGTGGTCTGCTAATACAAAGCCATTTTTGTTCTGTTCCAATCAATTTATTGGTTTCCGCTATCAGCCCTGTCTTATCCACATAGATCTGAGAATTAAGTGCTGCTTCAAAGCTTTCTGTATTAGGATTAAGATAGATTCCCATGCATTGATCCTCCCTATTCCTGTTTCGTTCACGGTTATTTATCTTTAGTATACCTCATTTTCCACATAATCTCCACTTATTCCCCGCCAAGAAGTTCAAGCAGTTCTTCCTTTGACAGTGTGGTCTTGTCCATATTCTCACCGCTGAGTACCTGATCTGCAAGCTCCTGCTTCATTTCCTGGAGTTTCACGATTTTCTCTTCAATCGTACCCTTGGCAATCAGCTTATAAACGGTTACGACATTCTTCTGACCGATTCGGTGGGTTCTGTCGGTGGCCTGATTCTGCGCTGCCACATTCCACCATGGGTCGAAGTGGATAACGATATCCGCGCTGGTCAGATTCAGTCCTGTTCCTCCTGCCTTTAGGGAAATCAGAAACACCTGCGTATCGTCTTTATTAAAGCGCTCTACCATGCGCATT
>JALEWA010000135.1 GCA_022788085.1 Lachnospiraceae bacterium | reverse complement strand
ATAATAACGACTACCTCGCCCGGCTCTACCGTCAGGTTAATATCCTTTAACACCTCTAATTCACCAAAGCTCTTTGCCAGGTGTTCTGTTCGAATCATTGACATACCTTCATTCCTCCTACTCGTATCTTGAGAATCGTGCTTCCAGCTTACGGAATATGAATTCAAAGAAAGCTGTCATAATCAGATAAATCACCATCGCCGGAATATAAACGAGTGCCGTACCTGTCGAGGATGAGATTGCTCTCGTTACCTTGGTCAGATCAGCAAGTGCTATAATGGATACTAAGGAAGCATCCTTTAATACCATAATAAACTCATTTGCAATGGATGGTATCAGTCTTCTGATAGACTGTGGAAAAATAACAAGGCGCATCGTCTGGGCATTACTGAGTCCTAACGCCTTGGATGCCTCAAACTGCCCCTTATCAATGGATTGGATTGCTGCACGGATAAACTCTGAACAATATGCCGCACTATTCAATGCAAATGCAAGAAATGCTGCGAAAAAACGGCTGTTTATCGTAAGCGCCATATTAATCTGCGGTAAGCCAAAATAAATAAAATACAACTGCATCAAAAGAGGTGTTCCACGAAAGAAGAATATGTATGCACTGCATAAGCCCCCAATGATTTTATTCTTTGACATTTTTCCAAGCGCCAGAAAGACACTAAGAACCAGTCCCATCGATACTGCGCAGATTGTCAATAATATCGTAGTCTTAGCGCCGTTTAAAAGCTGCGGCAGCCAGCTGATCATCTGTTGTAGCATAACTCCAATCCCTTCTGTCTTTATTCTTAACAGGAATTAATCTCTAAGTCCTGCTGTTAAATCTGTTCCAAAATGCTTTTCTGCAATAGAAGCAAGTGTACCGTCTGCATATAATGCGTCTAAAGCTTCTTCAATCTTCTCTGTTAATCCGTCATTACCCTTCTTTAAGCAGATACCGATTGGCTCTAATTCCTCATTTTCCCATACTGTCTTATAGTTTGCTGCATCATCGCCAAGATAATATGCTGCAACAACGCTGTCCGTAAATACAGAATCTGTACGTCCTGCCTTCAGATCGTCGAAGCAGTTGATTACCTTATCATACTGGAATAACTCTACTCCAAGCTCTGCGCTATGCTCCTTCATATAATCATCAGAAGTCGTCTCTGCCTGAACTGCGGTAGAATGACCATTTAAAGCCTCCATGGAATCAATCTCTGAATCATTCGGAACGATTAATACCGTATGGTTAGACACATATGGTCTTGTCAGATTGAACTGTTCTTTTCTCTCGTCCGTGATGCTGACGCAGGAAATGATACAGTCATACTTATCCGTATCAACACCTGCAAAAATTCCATCCCATGCTGTATCTACAAGCTCAAGCTCTAAGCCAAGATAATCTGCAACTGCATTTGCTACATCAACATCAAAACCGATTGGTGTTGCACCGTCTGTATCAAAGTACTCCATTGGAGGATATCCAATCTCCATACCTACCATCAGGACACCATCCTTTAAGGTTGTTACCTCGGCAGCTTCTTCTGCTGTTGTTGCCTCTGTCGTTGTTCCTTCTGTTGTTTCTGCAGCTGTTGTACTCTCCGTTTCTGCCGATGTTGTTGCTGCTTCTTTGTTCTCTGCTACCGGAGCCTGTGCAGGCTCGCTCTTACTTCCACATGCCATCATAGACATTGCCATACTAAGACATACTAATACAGATACTACTTTGTTCTTCATAATAATCACCATACTTTCTTTAAATTCTGCGAATTTGTGCAAAGCACAAATTTGCCGTGTGCAAAAACTTCCGTTTATGGTTTTTGCACACTTACCTCCTTGTGGCATTTACCACCTTCGTTAACCTTCAAAGTAGTTCCGGACAGACAAAAAGGCAGCCCAACCGGACTACCTTGTCTTCAAAAATAACTTATCACTAAATGTATATTTATGCAAGCATTTTTTATGATAAAGTGTATAAAAAAGTACTTTAAAACGGTTTTTTAATCAAGTTTCACACAACGTATATCCATTCCCTTCCAGAAGGAATCTTCAGGTACTTCTTCTGTCAGAATGACCGTTCCATCAAAATGAGAAAAGGTAACTGCACATACCTGCCCGAACTTTTCTCCCGTTCCCAGAATAAAACGGTTACCTGACTGTGTATTTCTAACTGCACTTTGCTTCACGAGTGCCTCATTAATATCAGGTGTCGTAAATCCCATCTTCTGATGAATTCCGTTTGTTCCGAAAAATCCCTTACTGAAATGATATTTTTGGATATTAAGTACGGCCTCCGCACCGACAACTGCCTCTGTCGATCCCTTTAGTTCTCCTCCAATCAGAATGACATGAAAACCTGTCTCAGCAAGCCTTTTGGCATGTGCAACGGCATTGGTAATATAAGTCGCTCCTGGTTCTCTGATGTATTCTAACATCCAGCCGGTCGTTGTTCCTGCATCAAGATACACACAGTCATCCGGCTCAATCAGGGATGCGGCATATTTTGCAATTGCCATCTTCTCTCTTGTCTGCATCTCCTGCTTCTGACGGACAGACAACTCCTGATTGGTAATCTTGGAATCCTGTAAAGCGATTGCACCACCAAATACCTTTGTCAGCCTTCCGGCTTTATCTAAGGTCGTAATATCTCTACGGATGGTTGATTCCGATGCCTGAAAGATTTCCTTAAGCTCCTGAACGGTAATGCTTTCTCTTTCCTGTACCAATTTCACGATTTCTTCCTGCCGTTTTTCTGTTAACATGATGTAACGCCCCTCTGTAATATATTGTTCTTCTTTTCCCGATATTTTGCTAAATCCGTTTCCCTGACAATCTTTCGAATAGGTAATACACGTCCCGGCGAAACAGACAGCTCATCCACGCCCATATCAAGAAATTCCTGTGTCAGTTCCGTATCTGCTCCCAATTCTCCGCAAATACCTGCCCAAATACCTGCCTTATGTGCATTCTCTACTACCATACGAATCATTTTCAATACAGCAGGATGATGCGCATCATAAAATGCATCCAACTTTGGATTCTGCCTGTCAATGGCAAGTGTATATTGTGTTAAGTCATTTGTTCCAATGCTAAAGAAGTCTACCTCTCTTGCAAGCTCATCACTTACCATAACAGCAGCCGGTGTCTCAACCATGATTCCCTGCATGACTTCTCCATAAGCAATCTGCTGTTCATCCAATTCCTTCTTTACCTCTTCCATGATTTGCTTAATCTGCCGCACTTCACCAACAGATGTAATCATTGGATACATGATCGCGATATTTCCATAAACACTGGCACGTAAAATCGCTCTTAACTGTGTTTTAAAGATATCGGTCTGAGTAAGACAAATTCGGATTGCCCGATATCCAAGTGCCGGATTTTCTTCCGGTTCTAATGAAAAATAGTCTACCTTCTTGTCAGCCCCTATGTCAAGTGTTCTGATAATAACTCTTTTTCCGGCCATCGTTTCAGCTACTGATTTATATATTTGAAACTGCTCATTTTCTGTCGGATAATCCTTACTTTCCAGATAAATGAACTCGCTTCGGAATAATCCAATCCCATTTGCATCATTTTTCAGAACCAGCGCTAAGTCCTTGGCATTTCCAATATTGGCATACAGCATCAGCTTATGTCCATCCAGTGTAACATCCTCTTTTCCCTTTAAGTCAAGAAGAAGCTTTTTCTTCTCATCCTCTTCTGATTTTCTTTGCTGCATTTTTTGCATTATAGCTTCATCAGGATCAAGATAAAGGATTCCTTCAAAGCCATCCACAATCGCATTCCTGCCATTAAGTTCTTCGGAAAGCTCGAGCCTTGTACTTACCAATGCTGGAATGCTCATGGTCCTTGCAAGGATTGCCGTGTGGGAGTTCACAGAACCATGCACTGTCACAAAAGAAAGTATATTATCCTTGTCCATCTGCACTGTTTCAGAAGGTGCCAGATCATCGGCAAGAATGATAACAGGCTCATCTGCTTCCAGCATATCCATTCCATTTCCCTCAAGAATAGAGAGCAGTCTTTCAGAAATATCCTTTACATCGGCTGCCCTTGCACGCATGTAATCATCCTCCATGGCTGAAAACATATTTGCAAAATTATCTGCTGTCACGCCAATGGCATACTCCGCATTCACCTTCTGCGATGTAATGATATTCTTCACGGAATCTGTATAATCTTCATCCTCTAACATCATTTGATGAATCTCAAAGATTGCCGCATTCGCCTCTCCTACCTCTTTTAAGGCTTTCTCATAAAGTCCTGCAAGCTGCTCAGAGGCTTTTTGTGTTGCATCTGCATAACGCTCTATCTCTTTTTCAGGATTTTCGATTTTTATTCGCTTAATCTGCTTTTCCTTTTTGGAAAATACGCATATTTTTCCAATGGCAATACCGCCAAAAACACTTTTACCACAACATACCTGCATACCAATACCCCATTTCCTTTTACGTATGATTCATTCAGAGCCAGGCTTGAAAATACAATGCCTTTCCAAATCTATCTGCCCGGCTCGAAACAACTTACAGATTATTCTTCAAGAATTCCTCTACTGCAGTAAATGCCTGTTCTTCGTCATCACCGGAAAAGCTAAGGTTCACAACCTCGCCCTTCTTCGCTCCTAATCCCATGATACCAAATATCTTCTTAGCATCTACCATGGTTTCTCCTTTTCCTATCTTAATCTCACAGGTAAAGGATTTTGCTACCTTTACCAGTTCTCCTGCCGGTCTTGCATGAATTCCCTGTTCATCTGTAATTGTGTATGATAATGTTTTCATATTCTGATTTCTCCTTAAGCTAAGCAACTTTTTTCTTAAACAATCCCAATAATACTGCGGATACTGCTGTTCCGATTACAAGTGCAGCAAGATATCCAAGTGCATTTCCCACTACCGGAAATACGAAGATTCCACCATGCGGAGCCATCAGGGTACAATGGAATACCTCTGATAAAGCACCGGCAATTCCTGATCCAATGATACATGCCGGAAGCACATGCAATGGATCGGATGCGGCAAAAGGAATGGCTCCTTCTGTAATAAATGCTAACCCCATGATAAAGTTGGTCGGTCCTGACTGTCTCTCTTCCTTTGTGAACTTATCCTTGAAAAACAAGGTTGCAAGTGCAATCGCACAAGGTGGAACCATACCGCCAATCATAACAGCTGCCATAATATCATAATTTCCTGCTGCAATTGCTGCTGTACCAAATACATAGGATGCCTTGTTAAATGGACCTCCCATATCGATTGCCATCATGGCACCAAGCACAAAACCCAGAAGAATCTTACTGCTGCCACCCATACCTGCCAGTCCTGCATTCAAGGCTGTGTTAATCGCTCCCATTACAGGTTCTACCACAAAGTTCATACCGATTCCCATGATCAGAATGCCAAATACCGGATAAATAAGCACCGGTGCAAGCTTCTCTAACGCCTCCGGGAGTTTATCACATACTTTCTTTAACAGCAGAATCACATATCCTGCAAGAAAACCTGCTGCCAACGCACCAAGGAAACCTGACTTACCGTTTGCCGCAATCATTCCACCTACAAATCCAAGTGCAAGTCCCGGTCTGTCGCTGATTGCTTCTGCAATAAAACCTGCGAGTACCGGAAGCATTAATCCAAATGCCACGCCACCGATTCCCTTAAAGAAGGCTGCTGCCTGTGTAATCGTACCAAAGTTTGCTCTTTCTTCTGCAGATAATGCATTGATATCCACGCATTGACCATCAATCAGAAAAGCAATTGCAATGAGAATACCGCCTCCTACGACAAAAGGAAGCATATGGGAAACACCATTCATAAGCTGCATGTAGATTCTGTGCCCAATACTATCGGAAGACCTAGAAGTCTGTACACTTTCTTCCTTTGTGCCTGTTTTATAAACAGGTGCATCCTGATTCATGGCTCTTGCTATCAAATCATCTGCCTTGCTGATACCATCGGAAACCTGGCATTCTATTACACGCTTTCCGTCAAATCGCTCCATGGGAACTTTTGCGTCTGCAGCAACAATAATACAATCAGCTTCCTCGATTTCCTGTTGTGTCAAAACGTTCTTGGCACCACCTGATCCTCTTGTTTCTATTTTTATGCTGATTCCTGCCTTTGATGCTGCCTTTTCCAATCCTTCTGCTGCCATATACGTATGCGCAATTCCTGTTGGGCAGGAAGTAACTGCAAGCACCTTACAATTGCTTTGGTCTGTTTCCGTCTTTGCAAGTCTTTCGTCAATGCTTGCTTTCTCCTTATCTGCTTCATCGATGATCCGCAGAAATTCATCTACACTCTTGGCACTTCGGAGTGCTTCTGTGAATGCTTCATCCATAAGCATAACGGATAACTTGCTTAATACATCAAGATGAACATTATCCTTCGTATTTGGTGCTGCAATCAGAAACAATAGTGTAACCGGCTCTCCATCAAGGGAGTCAAAATCAACACCATCGGGAATGACCATTGCTGCGAGTCCCGGCTTTGATACCGCATCACATTTTCCATGCGGAATAGCAATTCCTTCTCCAATTCCTGTTGTGGATTCCTCTTCTCTTGCAAATACCTGTTTCTTATATGCTTCTACGTCATTTAATTTTCCACTTGCATCCATCAAAGCGATTGCCTGCTCCAATGCTTCCTTCTTATTTCCCGGTACACTTAACAGGGAAATACTTTCTTTATCCAATAACTCTGTAATTCTCATTTTGTTAACCCCATTTCTCTTTCCTTTTACGGTAACCATTCAATATCTTCTTAATCATTTTATACTTCTACTTCCATGTAGCATGATATACTGCTTCTACCTCTTCTTTTGTGGCAAGCTTCTCAGAAAAAGCACTGGCACTTCCTGTCGCAAGTCCCATTTTGAATGCTTCCTCATAGTCTCCTGATGGGATGCAGCCTGCAAGAAAGCCTGCTACCATGGAATCACCCGCTCCAACTGCATTGATTACCTTACCCTTTGGTGCCTCGCTCATATGAACATTTCCTCCTTCATCTAAGAGCACAGCTCCTTCACCTGCCATGGACACCAATACATTCCGTGCTCCTTTTTCCTGTAGCTTTCTGGCATAAGGAACAACCTCTTCTCTTGTTTTCAGTACTACATCAAAGATTTCTCCAAGTTCATGATTGTTTGGCTTGACTAAAAATGGCTTATACTCCAGCACATTCATCAATAAATCCTTCGTTGCATCGACCACCACCATGATTCCCTTATCCTTTAGTTCTGCCATAATATCCATATAAACGGAATCAGGCATGGACTGTGGAATACTTCCGGCAAGTACCAGGATATCTCCCTTTTGCAAGGTATTGATTCTGTCCATCAGCTCCTGAACCTTCTGCGTTGGGATATCCGGTCCCATACCGTTAATCTCCATTCCATCAATGTTTCGTATCTTGACATTGATTCTTGAGATACCTTCCTCCAGCTTTAAGAACTCTGCCTTAATGCCTTCCTGTTCCACACGTCTTTGAATCTCGTCACCTACAAATCCGGCAAGGAAGCCTAATGCCGTACTTTCTATTCCAAGGTTCTTTAGTACAAAGGATACATTTATCCCCTTACCTCCGGGAAGCATCTGTTCAAAAGATGTCCTATTGGTAGCTCCAAGCTTCAGGTTATCAACTGTTACGATATAATCCAGAGATGGATTAAAGGTTACTGTATATATCACTTTCCTATGCTCCTTTCCTTTCTACCTCTTCTGTATCTTCTTAGTTACATTCCTTTTCTTTATGTGTTCAGTATACATTCATATTCAGTCATATTCAATCGCATTAATTCACAAAATGTTTTTTATTTTTTGTGCATTGTGATGTTTTGTGACTGATTCGTTTCTTATTTTTCTATATTTGGTCACACTGAATCATCTTTTTTCACTGTATTATGACGTTTTTCTGTTTTAACTCGGTCATAATCATTCATATCTTACATAGTATCTCCATGTTTCTCTAATTTATGAAAATCAGGATATCAAAAAGTGTATCTAAATCTGTTTTGCATCGAGAACAGCCCGTAGTAATATTTTCGATGCTCAAAAACCCCATTTTTTCAAATATCAACATCGGGATGTAGCTAATTTCAAGATATCGATGCTGATTTTTTTCAAAAATGAAGAAAATGACATCGATATAGACATATAATAAGGTTTCCGATGTAATCCCCCTTTAAAAGGGACTAAAAATAGCATCGATTTAGACATATACGAGGCATTTCGATGCCATCACTAAAAAAAGATCGCTAGTCTTTTCCTAACAATCTTTCTCTATCTTTATATCCTAATGCAATTCCAGCCACATCTGCCAGAAACCATCCAATCGGAACAGAAACCCATATTCCCATAACTCCGATTCCTGTAACCGCTGACAAAGAATAAGCCAATACCACACGTGTTCCTAATGAAATGACAGTGAGGATGACTGACACTCCCGGTCTTTGAATTGCCCGAAAATAGCCATATAATAAGAACAAAATTCCAATCAGGCAGTAAAATGCGCCCTCCATTCTAAGATACTGAACACCTACTGCCAATGGCTATGTTTCCTGCGGTTTTAAGAAAAGAAGCAGTAATTCCTTTGCAAAAAATGACAGAATTTAAAAATGTCATCAATGCAGAAGCACTTCCCACTGCTGCAAGTGCTTCTGTTGCGATGCATCGTCCCACGATTAAGGTATCTGTGATATTATACATCTGCTGAAGCATGTCCCCTAAAATCATTGGCAAGGCAAACCACAGCAAAGTAGAAGTAATTCTTCCCTTTGTTAAATCAATCTTCTTATATCTTCTTTCTTATCTTTTCCTTTTGACATTCTACCATACTTTCTACATTTTGTATTGAAGGAATTTCTATTGCACTATATAATAGAAAGAGCTGAAAACAGAAAGGGGTATTTCAATTTATGGACAGACTCTATATTGCAGACAAAAACAGATATGAAACAATGAAATACAATCGTTGTGGCAACAGTGGCCTAAAACTTCCTGCCGTTTCCCTTGGACTATGGCATAATTTCGGAAGTAACGGCAATTATGATAACATGCTGGATATGTGCTTTACCGCCTTTAATCAGGGTATTACACATTTCGATCTTGCCAATAATTATGGACCGGTTCCCGGCGCCGCAGAAGAGAACTTTGGACGAATCTTAAGAGATGGCCTTGGGAAATATCGTGATGAGCTTGTCATTTCCACCAAGGCAGGCTACGATATGTGGGAAGGTCCTTATGGTAACTGGGGTTCTAAAAAATATTTAGTTGCCAGCTTAGACCAAAGCCTAAAACGTATGGGGCTTGATTATGTAGATATCTTCTATCATCACAGACCTGACCCGGAAACACCTTTAGAAGAAACCATGCTTGCACTTGACTCAATTGTAAAGAGTGGGAAAGCTCTTTATGTGGGTATCTCAAACTATAATAAAGAACAGACTCAGAGAGCGGTTGAAATTCTACATGAGCAAAAGACACCATTCATTATCAATCAAAGAAAGTATTCTATGTTCGAACGTAATATTGAAGAGGATGGTTTAAAATCCTATGCCGCACAAAATGGCATCGGAATTATTGCATTCTGCCCTTTAGCTCAGGGACTTCTAACAAATAAATATCTGCACGGTATTCCCGATGACAGCCGTATCCGTACTGATGGCCGTTTCTTAAAGGAGGATGCTTTGTCGGCAGAACGCCTTACCCAGATTCAGGCCTTGAATGATATTGCTGCCAGTCGTGGTCAGACACTTGCTCAGATGGCTCTTTCCTGGGTACTTCGCGACGGTGAGGTAACCTCTGTACTGATTGGTGCTTCCAGAGCTTCCCAAATTTCAGAAAACACTAAAATCGTAGATGCCAAGCCTTTTACAGCAGACGAAATAGAAGCTATTGAAAAAATACTAAAATAAATAAAACATAAAAGGGGCGAAACCGCCCCTTTTGCTATATATCCTTTAATAATTTGGTCTATGGTCTCCGCCAAAGGTTGCATCCGTAACAAGATAATATTTGTACCAATGAACACAATCTCCCCTGTCAGGTACCGGGTCATCCCATGTTACATCAAGATAGAGCCAGTTTCCATCAAGCTTTACTTTATTCCATGCATGTCCTGTCCATGATCCGTTTCCATTATTTGCTGTTCCGGTAACCATTTCACATTCAATACCTAAAACATCCATAAAATATTCAAAGGTTTCGGCATATCCCTGGCATACTGCCTTCCCATGTAAAATAGGACCTGCCATTCCGTAAGAGCTGTCAGGAATAGTTCTTGCTGCATAATTATCATAATCATATTTTACATTTTTCACCAGCCAGTCATGAACTGCTTTTACTTTTTCCCTGTCCGTACTACATCCTTTGGTAATGCTTTCTGCTAATGTATAAATTTGCAGTTTTGCATTTGTTTCTTCATTTGTCGAATAGCCTTTTCTCCCTTCCATAATACCACAAGAAACATAATGATGGTATAGAGCCTCTTTATCCATGCCAAATGCCGCTGTCAAATCAGGATTCTCATTCGCATATCTGACATAATCAAAATCATATTCCCTAATCAGATATTCTTCTGCTACTCTTCCATTCCAGCCTGCCGGCTTTCCTATATTCAGATAAAAATTCCAAACTGCATCTTTATCATTTACATCTATGGCGGCTGCTAAATCAGGGTGTTTTTCCAAATACCATGAATAATCAAAATTCTCCTTTGTAATGTAGTCCTTTGCCCTTACATTGATAGAAAGAGCAAGGCATAAAATAACCGTTACAACTGCATACTTACATAATTTTTTCATCTGTATTACCATACCTTTCATAACTATTCCGTACCTTCGTAGTCATAGTCAAAAATCTGACAATTATCTATGTAAAAATTGTATCACATTACATTCTTTTCGCAACGGCATAATAGAAAAAGAATTCTTATGGAAACGAAAAACGTTCAGGATGCCCCGAACGTTTTCGTTGTTATGATTACTCATTCACAATCATGATGATAATTTCTGTCATTTCTCTGGTCTGTAAAGCTACATTACCAATTTCATTCACTGCTGTTACACTTCTTAATTCATATAAACCGGTTGCAAAATTTTTACTAAAGATATATGTTGTCTTGCCTGCATATTCTGCACCAACCTGCATATGAATACAGATTGAATAAGGAAGTGCAGCCTCTTTTACCGGGATGAAATGCTTTGTTGTAAAACCTGATGCAAAATCCTTTATCTCTTCCATGTAAGATGAAAGTTCCAACTCTGTTGTATCACTGGTAACCATGGAAGCATCTATCGTATAGCCAATGCCATTTCCAAGATGTGTCATCAGATACAGATTGCGTCCATAATACTTCTGCAATAGTTCTGCCTTTAACTTACCGTTCTTTGCCTGTGGTGTAACATCTACATATGGAAGACCTTCTGTCGTTACTGCCTCTGCTAATGGAGCGTTTTCGTCAACAATGATTACAGGTTTCTTCGCAATTGTGATATTAGGAGTATCTGCGCTTCCTGTATCAACAGAGCTTGAGCCTGACATAGAATTATTACTGCTTCCTCCATTATCCTTATTTTCAGCGGATTCCTCTTTGTCGGACTCTCCTTCACCGGATTCTTCTTTGCCGGACTCTTCTTCACCGGATTCTTCCTCGCCAGTATTCTCATCTTCTTCTGCCTTCACAAGTCTTACAATTATAGCATCTAACCTTGAAGTTGCACCAGCTGTGAAGTCACAAGTAAGCTGACCATCTGTTACTGTAACATCTACTGACTTAACAGTATAAGTATTAGCTGCATTTCCTACACTTACACCCGTTCTCGCAAGTGCTTTTGCCAGACTTTTCCTTCTGATCATCTTCATTTCCTCCCATAAAATATAGTAATTAGCCGAATCCTGTTACGCAGAATGGTTTTATTATAGATTGAAATGGTTTACTTTTCTATGCAGCAGAATATGTAAACTATGCAATTGTGACCATTTTAGAAGTTTTATTTATGTATTTTTTGTTATATTTTTATTATCTGACTATTTCAATTTCCTTTGTAATATACATTTTGTGTGCATTTTTAATATAATTGGCTTCTTTTTGTTTACATTGTACATATGATTACAAATGACTTAGAGCTCATGAAAAAAGACCTGTTTGGAATTCCATAATGGTTCCAAACAAGGTCTTATTCTTCTTCCATCAGCTTAACAAAGTCATCAGGCAGAATTATCTTTGTATTTCCTGCCTGATAATCTTTTATATTGCGAGTAACGATATAATGCATATCCTTTCTCGATGCCACCTTTTCCACAACAGCATCCTCATAGTCTTTGATAGGAGATGCAAGCGCTTCCAAACAGTCATTTCCTGTCACTTCCAATATTCCTGTCAATGAATATAATTTCCCCATTATCTGTTTTGCTGTTTCTGTATTATGCAGATACTTTCTAACCAGATAATATATATCAGTTGCAGCACTTGCAGTAATATACATATCAACTGTATGATTGGCTGCCATAATAAATATCTTTTCTGCGCTTTCATTCCATGGCTCTCTGGATGTCAATGCATCAATTATCACATTTGTATCAACAAGTATTTTCATCTATTTTGTACCCAGTCTCTCTTTCCTTGCATCTTCAAAATCTGCATCTTTTGGCAAGATGCCAAATAAAGATTTTGCCACCTCCACTCTGTCCTGATGTGGATTAGTCAACTTTGCTACAACTTTTCCGTTTTTTGTAATAAAAACATCTTCTGTTGCAGATAATAGCAGATATTTTCCGAGATTATTCTTTAATTCTGTTGCTGTGATTGACAAATGACCACTCCCTTTCTTCTCAAATTTGTATTCGTACTATTATTATACTTATTTCGTTCGATTTTATCAATAATTTTAGCTAAAGCAATATACCACTATCCTTTACCGCCTGTACTGCCTTCTTCAGTTCCTCGGGTGGCAATACAAGAGCGAATCTGACATAGCCTTCCCCAAGGCTTCCAAAAGCATCACCCGGTGTACAAAGCACGCCTGCCTTCTCTACCAGGTCAAAAGCAAATTCTCTGGATGAAGCATAACCCTTTGGAATCGGTGCCCATACGAACATCGTGCCTTCGCTGTCAGGTACATCCCAGCCAATGCTGCGAAAACCACCGCATAGAGCATCTCTTCTCTCCTGATACTTCCTGCACTGTTCCTTCACATAATCCTTTGGCCCTCGAAGAGCAGCAATTGCGCCTCTCTGAACAGGAATAAAGGTTCCAAAATCAATCTGGGAACGAAGCAGCTTCAAGGCATCAATCGAATCCTTTCTTCCAATCATAAAGGATATTCTGGCACCGGTAACATTGAAAGACTTGGATAAGGAAAAGAATTCCGCACCAATTTCCAGAGCACCCTTATGCTGCAAAAAGGAACCGCCTATCTTGCCATCAAAAATAATATCGGAATATGCATTATCGTGAATGACAAAGATGTCATATTTCTTGGCAAAGGCGATCAATTCATCATAGAAGGAATCCGGTGCCGTTCTGCATACAGGATTGTATGGATAGGATACGATCATGACCTTTGCACGTCTTGCAATATCCTCCGGGATTTCTGATAATACGGGAAGAAATGCATTCTCTTCCTTTAATTCATAAAAGTACTGCTCTGTCTGTGCAAGATATGCCCCTGCTTCAAAAATCGGATAACCGGGATTTGGAAGAAGAACCACGTCTCCAGGGTCACAAAGTGCCATACACACATGGCCGATTCCCTCCTGCGAACCATGCACCCCTGTTATCATATCAGGCGTAACGGTAACGCCAAAACGTTCCTGATAATAGTCACAAACAGCATCCAGAAGCTCCGGTAAATCCTTTAAGGAATATTTATAATCCTCCGGATTTGCGGCACTTTTCTGTACTGCCTCCATAATATGAGGTGCCGGTGGGAAATCCGGTGTTCCTACAAAAAGATTATAAAGCTTCTTCCCCTGCTTCTCCATCTCATCCCTTTTTTCATTTAATTCTGCAAAGATTCCTGTTGAAAAATGCTTCATACGCTTTGAGCCTATTTCTGTCATACGAATTCCTCCTAAATTATTTTATCCGCCTGCGTGCCCATAGAAAGCAAAGGGCATGCACGGTCAGTGTTATTGTCCATGTGATAGGATAGGACATATAAATGGTAGTCTGACTATGATATGCCGGTATCTGGAATACCGTTGCGATCCATATCAGCCTGAGTCCACAGGCGCCCACAAGGGAAACAATCATTGGCATGATCGAATAACCGATTCCACGAAGTGCACCAACCAGAACATCCATGATACCGCAAAGGGCATATGTGATTCCAATGATTCTTAATCTGACCATTCCTGTCTGAATCACCTCTTCACTTGATGAATAGATACCAAGAAGTTCCTTACCAAAGATAACAGCCAGATTTCCGAGCACCAGACCGGTAATAATGACATATAATTCCCCGACAAACAGTATCTTATTGATTCTCTTATACTGCTTTGCGCCGAAATTTTGACTTGTAAAGGATATTGTTGCCTGATAAAAGGCATTCATTGCCATATATACAAATCCCTCTATATTGGAGGCTGCGGAATTTCCAGCTACTACAACCGCTCCAAAAGAATTTATGGCAGACTGAATCACTACATTCGATAATGAGAAAACGGTTCCCTGAAAACCTGCCGGAAGTCCAATCTGCAGGATTCTGATAAACTTATCCTTATGAATTCGAAGTTCTTTCAGTTCTAAATGGATACCTCCCTGTTCTAAAATCAGACATCTTACTACAAGAAATGCCGATATTGTCTGCGAAATCACGGTTGCTGCTCCAACTCCGGCAACCCCCATTTGAAATAGCACCACAAAAATGAGGTTCAATACAACATTTACGACACCTGCTCCCAGTAAATAATACAGAGGCCTCTTCGTATCTCCGACAGCTCGGAGTATGGCACTTCCGAAATTATAGATCATGGTTGAGGTCATCCCTATAAAATAAATCCTCAGATAGATTACCGCCAATCCCAATACTTCAGACGGAGCCTGCATCCAGATCAGAATCTGCCTTGCCGCTATCACGCCTACAATCGTAAGAAGTATGCCGCTATATACACTTAACATCATAGAAGTATGTACTGTTTCCTTTAGTTCCTGTTCCTTTTTGGCTCCGTAATACTGTGCCACAAGAACATTCGTACCAATCGATAACCCGACAAAAAGATTTGTTAACAGATTAATCAATGCCGTATTAGAGCCAACTGCCGCCAGCGCATGATCTCCGGCAAAATGCCCTACCACAACAATATCTGCCGCGTTGAAAAGCAGCTGCAGAATACTCGAACACATTAACGGTAAAGCAAAGAGCAGCATTTTCTTAAAAATGGAACCACTGCACATATCTATCTCATATTTCTTACTTTTTTCCACACTTCCCCCTCCCTTCATGAATCCTTTTCCCTGATTACAGGATTTCTTAACGTCATGACTATCAACGGAATTACCATCAAAAACCAAATAACCGGTTCTGCCCAGATAATTCCCCAATAACCAAACCTTTTTACAAAAATGAACGTAAATACAAGCTTTCCAACAAGCTCTATAAAGCTTGAAACAATTGGTGTCACATAATCACCAAAGCCCTGCATGGAATTACGCAGTACTACAATCAGCACACAGACAATCATAAAGGACATATCCGTTTCCAGATAGGTTGTGCCCCAATAAATTATATCCTCCTGCGTGGTACTTGCAATAAAGCGGATCAAATATGGTGATATGGTATGCGCCATCAGAAAAACAGCAGCTGCCCAGATACCGCCAAGAAGAAGCGCACTCTTAATTCCCTGTCTGATTCTGTCATATTTTCCTGCCCCATAATTCTGACCGCAATACGTTGCCATCGCTGAGCCAAGCACACTGCCCGGAAGCCCCCATATCTCAAACACCTTTCTTGCTGCTGTATGTGCCACAATAATAGAAGTTCCTAATTGATTAATTCCCGTCTGTAAGGCTACCGTACCAAAATTTACCAGACTTGACATCAGTCCCATAGACAAACCACTTTGATACATGGTGATTATCTGCTTCTTGCTGATGCGAAAATCCTTCGCTGACACATGCAGGATAGAAAAGCTTTTCCAGATTCTGATCAGGCATAAAATGACAGACAGAAGCTGTGACAGAACGGTTGCCCATGCAGCTCCGCTTACACCCATATGAAATACCAGAATAAACACATAATCAAGAATGACATTCACAAATGCTGCAAAAATCAAAAATAACAATGGTGTTACAGAGTCTCCAATGGAACGAAGTGTATTCGCACAGAGGTTATAAGCCAAGGTAATGAACATTCCCAATGTTAAGATCCGTATATAAGAAAATGACATTGCCATCTGCTCCTGTGGTACATTCAAAATGACCAGAATCTGTGGAAGGAACCCTGCCACAGCCATGACTACAACGAATGCTGTTAAAAAGCCAAGCAATATCGAACCTGCCACATTTTTCTTCAATGCATTTTCATCACCACTCCCATAATGTCTTGCCGTAATAACACTAAAGCCCAACGACAGTCCATTAAAAAATCCTGTTAAAAGATTATATAAGGTAGAAACAGAACCTACCGAAGCCAGTGCTGTTTCGCCCAGAATACTTCCTACAATCTTGGTATCCACAAGACTGTATAAAATTTGAAATAAATTACCAAGAAAAATAGGAATCGCAAACAAAAGAATAAGCTTCATCGGCCTTCCTTCTGTTAATGTCATAGATTTCTTTTTCATAATAAACTGTTTTATCCCTTTCGTAAGCCCTTTGGATAGTGATTCTTCATAACTTGTCCTGCAAGCTTGCCCCATCCAAGACTATAACCGTCAACCGTAATCAGATACCAGCCTTTCTCTCCCTCATAGTTCAAGGTCTGTCCATTGATAAATGCCTGCGGCTCGGAACCGGTAAGTGGCATACTTCTTATCACATCCTCTTCCTTCAGATGTAATGCCAATGCATGGGATGGTTCAAACCGTTCCTTCTTCAATGTTCCAAGATGCAGTCCAGGACGAAGCACCCTCAATCCATGAATGGATGGCATTCCCTTCGGAATCAGATATAACTGGTCTCCAAAAGTCAGAAGGCCTCCGTTTTCTGTATCAGGCAGCTTCTGTTGCAACGTTTCCTGCTCAAACTCCAAAAATATCTTTAAACCCTCTGCTGCCTTATTTTTCTGTGTATTCTTATTCTTTGAGGACTTCTTTCCATTTCCGCTTAAGATATCCTCCCTCCGGATTCCCTGTTCCAGTCCGTATTTTACAAAGCCCTCATACCCCTCAGGCACCTCTCCCGCCTTTTGCAGTACCGCAAGGTAATGACCCTCTCCCTGCAGCTTATGGGGCCAAAGTCGGATAGTTCTTTCCAGATGCATCCGGTTTATCTTTTCCTCATCCCCATAGGAATACGCCCACGCAGGTACGCCATGCTCCATTCCTTCACATAGAGAGACCTCAAGGAGTTCATATTCCGGATGCCTTGTCAGGAATCTTGCCATACTGCCTTCATTTTCTGCCGGAGCAAAAGTACAGGTAGAATATACGATTCTTCCACCCGGTCTTAGCATGGATGCGGCACAATCAAGGATTTCATCCTGACGCTCGGCACATATTTGCACATTTTCCGGACTCCATTCGTCACATGCTTCTTCATTCTTACGGAACATCCCCTCACCGGAGCATGGTGCATCCACCAGAATCCTGTCAAAATATTCATCAAACACCTCTGCCAGCTTTTGTGGACTTTCATTTGTTACCATGGCATTGGGAATCCCCATACGCTCTACATTCTCTGATAAGATTTTCGCTCTGGCAGGATGAATCTCATTACAGACAAGAATACCCTGTCCCTTCATATATGCTGCAATCTGCGTCGTTTTACCGCCCGGTGCTGCACATAGATCCAGAATTCTCTCTCCCGGCTTTGCTTCCAGATAAGCTGCAGGAGCCATAGCACTCGGCTCCTGAATATAGTATGCACCTGCCTCATGCCATGGATGCTTTCCCGGCTGGTCATCACTATCATAATAAAAGCCATTCGTCTCCCATGGAACCTCTCTTAAATGAAAACCACATTTCTCCCGAAAAGACTTCTTTTCTGCCTTCCATGGATTCATTCGTAAAGCCTGGTATTTATTCTCTTCATAACTATGCAGGAAAGCAGGATACGCTTCACCCAGCATACCCTGCATTCTCTCTTCAAACTCTTTTGGAAGTTTCATATTTATAGTACCAATCCCTTATCTTCTTCACAGCCTAAGATGATGTTCAGGCATTGTATTGCCGCACCGGATGCACCCTTACCTAAATTATCAAACCGCGTACTTACAAGCACTCTGTCCTCATTTCCTGTGACATAAATTTCGATTCCATCCCATCCTGAGCATGCATTTCCTGCAAGGAACCCATTGTATTCTGCCTCTTTTCCAAATGGCATGACCTTAATGAACTTCTCACCGGCATAGTACTCACTCAAAAATGCATGAACTTCTTCCGGAGTCTTGGCTTTTGTCAGCATATCGGTATAGAATGGTGTCGTCAAAAGCATTCCGCTGTAATAATCACAGATAATCGGGGAAAATAACGGTGTTCTCTCCAATCCTGTAATCTTCTGCATTTCCTTCAAGTGCTTGTGATTCTGTGTTAATGCATATTCTCTTGGTGAATCCAGCTCTTTATCACGTTCTGCTGCCTCATAGACTGCAATTGTCTTCTTGCCTGCTCCGCTATAGCCTGACATGGCAAAAGCAGATACCGGATAATCCTTTGGAAGAATGCCTCCCGCAATTAAAGGATAAATAATCGTAATAAAGCCTGTTGCATAACAGCCCGGAACTGCAATTCTCTTCCCATTTTTAATAGCTTCTCTATGACCCTTGGACAGCTCAGGATAGCCATATGCCCATCCTTCTTCTGTTCGATGTGCTGTTGATGTATCAATAATGATGGTGTTCTCATTCTCTACCATCGCAACTGCTTCTCTTGCTGCTGCATCCGGCAGACATAAGAAGGTAATATCGGATGCATTGATATACTTTCTGATTTCATCAGGGTCTTTTCGAAGTTCTGAAGGAATCTTTAAGATTTCAATATCATTACGTCCTTCAAATCTCTCAAAAATACGCAATCCTGTTGTGCCCTCGCTACCGTCAATAAATACTTTCTTCATAATCTTATCCTCTGCACTTTCTTATATATACTGCATTTCAATAACGATTATATTACAGGATTGCCAAAAACGCTATACCTAAATCATAATGAATAAAAAGGTTAAGGCAAGCAGGATAAGCCACAAAATGATAACAACTTCATATCGAATCTTTACCAGTTCTTCCTTTCCCTGCTGCTTTCTTTTCTGATTCCAGAC
>JALEWA010000067.1 GCA_022788085.1 Lachnospiraceae bacterium | reverse complement strand
GGACTCACATGACTTGCATCCGACGGAATTCCTGCCAGTGCCGTAGGTGACACTACAATCGGTGTATCCAGCGAAAGCTGTCCAGCTGCAATCGCATCCATAACTAACAGTGCTGTCATAACCTTCGTTGTGCTTGCCGGTGCCAGCTTTTCATTCGCATTCTGAGCATAGATCAGTTCTCCGCTTCCTGCATCACCAACCAATGCCGCCTTCGCATCAACACTCGTAAGCTTATATGCCTGTGTTCCTGTACTTACTGACAATGCCTTTCCATAGATGAAAAAGAATGTACCATTAATATTCACCTGAAAATAGCCATTATCCGTCATTCCTGTAATCTGTACGGGAAAATCTCCCGGAAAAACAGCCACAATCGTTGACGGATCAGGCTGTGTAAATACCTCCGCTCCATTTCCTGTATATAGTACTGCATTTACAGGTGTAACTGAATATTCTGCTGCCTGTGTACTGATTCCTCCCATGAACAGAAACATCAGCATAACCATTGTTATCAGAAGTCCTTTTCCATTCCTTATGTACTTCACTTTTTATACCATGCCCTTCCCAAATAGTTCTTCTAAGTAATCCAAATACTGTTTCATGACATTGCTGTCAGAAAATTCCTTTAATGCCTTTGCACAGGAATAGTAATACCACGCCTGCTTGTTCTTATCACTCTGATTAAACTTCTGCCAGATTCCGTCTCCTTTCTGTCTCCACTCACGCACAAGGGACTCTGCATTTGCTGCCTTGTCTGCAAGCACAATCATTTTTACTTCATACGGTGCTGTCTGTAGATGCTGTATCGTTTCCTGCTTACGGATTTCCCATGTATCTCTTGCCGGAATTCCAGGTCTCTTATTCTCAGATTCTGCCGCAATGTACCCGGCTACTTTCTGCCCAAACTCTCTTACAATGTCTGCTAATGTGGTCTCAGTATCCTCCACGGTATCATGCAAAATAACCGCTGTCAGAACTTCCTTGTTTGTTGTCAAGTCCACAGCATAATTCATTGCCGTCAGAATATGTGTGAAGTACGGTATCTTCGTTCCCTTCCGGCACTGTTTTTTATGAGCATTGGCAGCAAAATCATATGCCTTTGCAAGTGTTTTATCAAGTCCTTTTACCTTTGGAAAAAGAGATAATTTCCCTTCCTGTATTGCTTTATCTGTACTTATCCACATATCCATAGGATTTTGCGTGTCTTTTTCCACAATCTTCTGTCCCTCATATTCACATATAGGGAAATAATCTTCCTTCATGCCACAATAGCAGGGACATCCCTTGCCACACACCTGCTCATCAAGACAGATATTCAAAACACTATGCACCGCTCTGCAGTAAAAGTCTCCCTTCATCTTACGCTCCTCATTGCGTTTGTTCTTTTCTATTTATCTTTTCTTGTAATGTAACTATTCACTACCTTCATTGTTACCTTGTAAATTCAATAATCCAGCCTGATGTACTCTTTCCTTCCTCATTCTGGTAAGAACCATAATCCATTTCACACGTAAAAGTAATTCCCTGCTCTGCCTTAATATCAGCAATTACCTCATTTAAAACACTTTCCATCTTTGTACTCTCTGATCCTACAATCGCATTCTTATATACGGTACTGAACTCCTTATAATCATAGCGTATAGCACGATTCACGGTAACCTTAAGCTCCTCTTCTGTTCTGACCGGTCCCCAGAAGCTATCCTCCAGATATTGATTGCGGTAATTTACCAGATAATCCTTCATGGTTATTGCGGCTACCTTATTGTCAGCTGCTGATGCACCTTCATATGCTTCCTTTAACGTAAGTCCACTATCTACCAGAATACAATTCTCAATCACATGATTTCCCATTAAATAAGAATCGAGATATTTGATATAGGTATTATCATCCATCTCTTCAATATCATCCTTTGTAAATCCACGAAGCTCTGAATTCTTGAAAAAAGAAAAGGTTCCCTTTGTAAGCTTCGTTATCTCATCAGCCTGATAAGACTTTAACTGACTTTCATCCGGCTTCTCTCTAAGCCCATTGGCCGGTATATAATAAATCCCTTTTAAATCAATTTGATACCAGCCGTTTGACGTAATACCTGTTACATCTACCGGCAGATTCGGACTAATCACAGTAACAATTGTTGCCTGCAAATCCGGCGCTGTGTATACAACCGCTTTATCGGCGGTGTACATGATCGTTTTCTGTGCCGTAACGGTATACTCTTGTGCTGCATAAATCTTTGCGTCACCTGCTCCGGTAAAAAGAATACCTGACAATACTCCTACTGCTACTAACTTAATTATAAATTTCCCCTTTTTTCTCATGCTGTCTTCCCCTTCCTGTTATTTATTTATCTATCGTAATTCAGAACAGATTCGAAAATCTTACTTCCATATCCCAACTCTGTCCTGTGGCGCTACATACATGCCATCTGTTTCCTTTATGTTATAAGCCTCATAAAAAGCATCACATGCACTTAATACGGCATTTACCCTGACTTTATTTGGTGCATGGGTATCATTATTTAACAGTAACATCTGATATGCTATGGTTTCCTCACTTGCCCAGATATATGCCAACTGACTGAACGCTTCCTGTAAATCCTTATTATCATCTCCAATAATGGAAGTAATACATGTCATAGCCCCCAAGTCCGCAATATTCTCAGACAGAGTAAGTGAGCCATTTACCTTCATACCTGCAATCTCATAATTTTCATAATAACTTACAATGGATTCTGAAAGCTCATTATATTTTTCAAGTTCATCTGCAGTCCACCATATATTGTAATTACCATATTCATCATATAACGCACCACTTGCATCAAAGGCATGACTGATTTCATGGGCAATCACATAGCCGATTCCACCAAGATTCGTTGCATCATCTCCATCGGGATCATAAAATGGTGGCTGCAATATTGCCGCCGGAAATAGAATCTCATTATTCAATGGGTTATAGGAAGCATTTACTGTCTGTGGTGTCATTCCCCACTCTGTTCTGTCTACCTCTCTGTTCAAATCCTGCAGATTATCTTCTATTGTTACCTGCATATTCACAAGCAGATTCGATAAAAGACTTCCTCCCTCTGAAATTGGAGTTACCTGCATCATCTCCATACTGTCAGGCCATTCGTCAGGATATCCGATTTTTGCCTGCATAGTATCAAGTTTTCGGATTGCCTTTTCCTTTGTTTCCTCACTCATCCACTCCTGACGTCTGATAATCTCCTTATAGGCTTCCTTGATTTCTGTAATCATATGCTCAACATCTGTCTTACTTTCCTCTGAAAAGTGTTCCTCAACATATATCTTTCCAAAGTCCCATGGTAGCATATCCTGTGTCATATCCATCCAAATATCTTCATCGCTGATCGTTTCTGTTACACCATGCAACTGATTTTCCAGATTCTTTGCAAGCCTTGCATAATTTTCTGTAGAATATTCTGCAACGTCATTAAGCATGACAAAAGTAGAAAAATCCTTTAACAACTCCAGGTTCTCTTCTACCAGAAGCTCATTAATCTTCTTTGCCTGTTCAACATCCTCTATAATATAGCTTTCTTCCGAATCGATCCGAAGTGTCTTTAGCATCTTCTCAATATCTACATTGGTATATAGCTCCTGCAGCTCTTCCTTCGTAAAGACATTATATGTAATAGACGGATCATAATAATCCTCCATAGGAAGTGTACTTGCACAAATATCACGAAGCAATACCTCAATCTGACTTGTCGTATCTGCAGACTCCCGTTCAGACATACCAAATTCTTCAAGCATATCCTGCATATAGCCAAAATAAATATCCACGTATTCCTGCATTTGCGGATTCTCCAGATATTCCTTTCCAATCAAGGTATCCGCGTACATCAAATAAACAGAATTCTTGCTTGAGTCTGCCATATTCTGATTAATATAATAACCTCCGACAATACTGCTAAAGCCAAATTCACCGCTTAACATTGCCAGTGCATCCACATATTCTTCTATTGTTGTGGCATTTCGTATCGTATCCAGATGAGGCTGCAATGGCCCAAGACCGGTTGCATTTCGATTCTCCATGTCACTGACACATTCATACATATCCTTTATCTTCTGCTCAGAAGAACCCTTTTCATAAGTCTCCTTGCTTTGCGCCAGTTCCTGTATGATATCCTCCATCTCTTCATCAGATACTGCCATCAACTCCCCAAACCAGGTCCATTGAGCATCCGTATCACTTAACTCTATCTGATCCAGTATATCCTGATTTACATACTCATAGTAATCATCCTGATACCTAATCTCCTCTTTTGGGTTTTTCTCTCCCCCTGCCTCCTTGACAGCTTCTCCAACCTTGCTAAAGGAATCAAGAAACGGTTCCAGTGCACTACATCCCGTTATCTGTGTAAGGATAATCCCTGTCATCAGTAGTGCAATTATTTTCTTCTTCATACCCAGCTCCATTTCCCCCTTCATCATCAAAGGGTAACACGCTCTCTTTCATATTTTATACTAAAAGTGCCCAAAGTACAACACAATACTCTACTCTAATCATCAGTTTTCAGATTATTTGTTTATGGCAAGCAGATGCCTTAATCACTACAAACTGTTACGAACAATATTTCTACATAATATGTCACACAACCACAAATAAGTGCTATAATCGAAAAGGACTTTGTTCTATATTGTTTTTTAGTTGAGGAGAATGTAATTATGAAAATAATAGCTATTATTCTGGTATTGTTGCTTCTATATCTGCTTGCAATCATGCCTCGTCTTTGTAACAGGCCTGATTACAAGCCTTTTTATGGTCGTATGTACGCCCATAGAGGACTACATAATATGAATCCCTCTCTTCGTGAGGCAAACAGTCCCTATTGTAACGGTGGTAATTATCCCGAAAATTCCTACGCTGCCATCAAACGTGCAGTGGAACAGGGTTTTGGTATCGAATTTGATGTACATCTTACCAAGGATGGAATACCTGTTGTATTCCATGATGATACTCTGCTGCGAATCTGTGGTGTAGATGGTAATCTGAAAGACTACACCTTCGAAGAGTTGCAACAATTTCGATTACTTGGAACAGAAGAAAGGATTCCGGCATTTACCGATATCTTAAAGCTGGTAGATGGAAAGGTTCCCCTTGTCATCGAATATAAAGTGGAAAAAAATGCCAATTCGTTATGCAGTACCTGTGACAAAATACTTTCAGACTATAAAGGACTCTATTGTATTGAATCCTTCCATCCCTTAGCATTACTTTGGTATCGCAGGAATCGTCCTGACATAGTACGCGGACAATTGTCAGAGAATTTTATGAAAACTACTCCAAACGTACTTTTCTTCTTTTTGGCACACTTGATATTTAACTTTATTGCATCACCTGATTTTATTGCATATAATTGCAAACATTATACAGAGCTTTCCAGAACACTCTGCCGAAAGCTGTATCGCTGTCTTTCCATTGCATGGACTGTTCGTTCTCAGGATGAACTTGAGCAGATTGCCCCTCACTTTGATTCATTCATTTTTGAAGATTTTATTCCAAAAGTGTAACCTGAATGCACAATGATTCTGTATAAAATAGCGCAAAATGTTGAGTATTTATGTAAATTTGCTAATTTTTTTTTGTAATATTTGCTATATAAAATTACGTAAACCTATGATATACTGATTACGTTATATCGGATATGGAAATTAACGGTAAGCATTTTCCAAGAACCCTTCGGGGAAGCCGAACGACACAACTAACATACTACTTTACATTTATACTTGAATTATTACTAGATTTTACGGCTTTAGCTTGCATGGTAATGACAGCTTGGATTGACATCAGGAATGACATCTGTGGTACGACAGCAGTTTAGACAGCTTAGGAATTGACATCAGGTAATGACAGCTTGGATTGGCATCAGGAATGACAACTTGGATTGACATCAGGAATGACATCATAGAAAATGCGACCTTACGCCATAAGTATAACACAAAGGCTTCTGTTTTTCAGGAGCTTTTTTTGTGATATTTAGCTATCTTTCTTTCACATTTAACAATATTCACTTTATTTTTTCGTCATTCCTTACAATTTTAAAATTATTTACATAATTCTAGATTTTTTACTTGAAATTGTACGAAAAATTATGTATTATTTAGAAAGTCACTACAACATTCCCCAAGTGACAAGAAATAGGAGGTTCCCCAATGAAAGAAATTACTTTTACATCCCTTAAGAATGATTTTGACGCAATATGCGATGAGGTTAATCAGGATAAGGAGGCAGTTACTCTGACTTTAAAGAGTAATCGTAAGGTTTACATAATGCCAGAAGAAAGCTATGACAATATCGAACGTTTTGTCATTACAACTCTTTCCCCAAAGACTCTTTCTTCCCGTATGTAAACAGTAAAACCATAACAAAGCATAAAAAAGCGGCAGGAGTCATGGGAGTCTCCTGCCGTTTTTCATACATTTCATATTAATACTTTAGCTTTGCCTTTGTTCTTGAAACACTGGTTCTTGTAGCAACTTCTTCCCGATAGCACACTGTATAAATAAGTGCTGCCAGAATAAATGCCACCAGAACATCAAGCATGGAATGCTGTTTCAATAATACTGTAGAACAAATAATGCTTATACCAAGAAGCATCATGCCCGACTTGATTACCTTATGCTTCTCTAAAAGCTTTGTTCTCCAGACAGCAATCATAACTGCAATTGAATTATACACATGAATGCTGGGAATTACATTTGTCGAAGTATCAATCATATAAAGCTTCTTTACCATATCAACAAAAATATTGTCTCTTGCAAAGGTCTTTGGTCTAAGGTGAAGTCCATTCGGAAACACTGCTGACACAACAAGAAATATCGTCATTCCTGCGATCAGAAATGCTATCAGCTTATTCCCCTCTTCCTGATCCTTAATTCCAAAATAAACGACTGCTAATGCCACATAAGCAAACCAAAGCAGATATGGCACAATAAAATATTCGCAAAACGGAATATAAGCATCAATTCCAAAATGAATAACATGATATGATATATTCCTGTGTTCCAAATAATAAAATGCAGCCAAATAAACCACACAATAAATTGCCATAACAGTAAGGCCTTTATATCTACTGCATAATTCTTTCCATGATTTTTTCATTCTCTCGCCTCTTTCTCTCGAGGATTTATTATATGGTATGCATTCACTCTTGTCAACCAAACTGGAAATTCTTAATCTTTTCATAATAAATTTGAGAGTTTGCAATCTTTATGCACATATACTTTTACATTTTGTGGTTTTATCAATTTCCATTAATCATTTTATATATTTTTTATCTTTTTTGATGCTAATATTTTTCCATCAAATCCATATACTGTTATTTGAAGTTATTGATTTTTTATTGTACAATAATAATCGTTGGAGTAAGTAATGATCCTTTTAGATAAGAAAGGTAAGGACATTAAAATGAAATTTGATTTACATTGTCACACGCTGGAAGGTTCACTGGATGGAAAAATTCCAATTGCAGAATATATTCAATCACTGCAGGAAAAGGGATTTGACGGTATGCTTGTTACTGACCACAATTCATATAATGGATTCCGTGAATATCGGGATCATTGCAAAGAAAAAATAAAAAACTTCACTGTTTTGAAAGGAATTGAATACGATACTATAGATGCCGGTCATATTTTAGTTATTATGCCTGAATCGGTAAAATTAAAGCTTTTGGAATGTCGGGGACTTCCTGTACGTATTCTTCAGGATATTGTTCATTTGCATGGTGGTATTCTTGGTCCGGCTCATCCTTGTGGAGAGCGTCATTTGAGTATTACCCAGACAAGAGTTTACAAGAAACATCCTGAAATTATGAAAAAATTTGATTTCTTAGAAGGATATAACTCCTGTGAATCTGCGGAATCTAACCGTAAAGCTTTGGAATTGGCTTGTAAATACAATCTTCCTACCTTTGGCGGAAGCGATTCACACCATCCTGACTGTGTTGGAACTGCATATACACAGATACCACAGGAAATTACAAAGGAATCTGAACTGATATCCTGCATAAAGAATCGTCTTTCTCTCGTTGCAGGAGGCAGTTATTATACAGGAACCGTAAAACAAAAAATTGGAATATTAAATCATGTATTAGTAGAATCTTTCTGGTTCTATAACCACTTTGCAAGCCTTGCAAGAGCACATAGAAGAAAAGTAGCTATGCAGCTGCTTCACTAAAGAAAAAGGATGTCATCTTTTTGATGGCATCCTTTTTATGAAAATTATGGTGTTGTTGCAATGCCTGCCTGCGTAGTCATTGCCTGCAGTAATGCATAATCATACTTGTATACCAATGCATACGTTGATGTAGGATAAAAGGTTTCGAAAGTAACCGTAGCATAATTATTATCCAAATCATCCAGATAATAAAGCTGTCCATCCGGCCCCATTTCTATCAGGCGATACTGTCTTGCCACAATCTGCTCCTTTTTCGGCAGATACAGAACATACTTTTTTGTTCCGTTTGTTCCATATATTGTTCCATTCTGATCTGTCAGCGCCATATTATAGGAACATAAATAAGTATAATCCCCAAGGAAATAGGAAATGTATTCCATAAAAGCACTTCCCTGCAGCCTGCGGTGTGCTGTCATATTCGTAAGAATACCCATGTCATTTTCCGGGGAGATTTTGCAGACAGGATCAAACTTGACATTCTTTGTGGTATCCTCTTTTCTTTCCCACGGTGCAGAAGAATCCTGAGCGGAATAAACATATTTCATATATGGGTATGCTTTCTCACGAAACTGCTGCGCTACTGTACCATTATCCATGATAAACATACACTGTGCAGCATTTGGTGCATTTGCAGCTATGCTGTCAAGACTTGTATAAGTAATTGTCTGAAACTGCTTTGTTGTTGGAACAGAACCGCTTACCCGGAAAATAATATCCTTGGAAACATTGGCAAAGGATGTATTATCCTTAATGAAGGTGGTTGCCGGAATATTTACTTTCTTTATTTTTACCTTATCCGCAAATGCATAGCTTCCGATTTCCGTGATTCCAGGTCCAATGGAAACAGTATGAAAATCGAGATAATGCCATGGGCGCATCGTATAAGTTGCCGGAGTGTAGTCCGGAATTGCACCAATTCCTTCTATATATAATGTTCCATAAGCTTCTCTGACAGTTATCGTCGTTCCTGTAATCGTCATAACTCCATTGCTGTCTTTTGTCCAGCCTCCCATATCAGCCCTCACCGTAGTGGTTGGAAGCATACTAAAAATCAATGCAAGGCATATCATACCTGCCATAATTCTCTTTAATTTTTTCACCATTTTCCCCTTCCCTCTCCATCATGAAAGCTCATGTTCATTCTGCAATTTACTGGTATGCATATTCAGTAATTTATCTCTGTATTCGTCATCCATAATAACCTGCTCTAACGTATCCATGTCGCCTTCCTCTAACAAGGTTTTCAACAGCTCATTGTAACTCTTAATGATTTTTCGTTCCAATTCAACCATTTCATTATATTCTTTCATCTTCGACCCCTCCCTTTCCATAACTATTCCTTATCTTCCTAATTACTCTTCTCTATCTATTATTCTAGCATAATGTCCTATATAAATCTATCTGCACGCCCTATTGTTTTTATCTGCAGAATACCTCTTTCCGGTTCAAAAACAACTGTTCTGGGATATTCATCTTCAACCTCCATGGCAACTATCGGTATCTGGTATTTTGCAAGCCTTCTTTTTACTGCTTCCAGATTTCTGGAAGACAAATCTTCTGAAATAGGGACAAATTCCGTCTTCACCATATGAGCTGCTCCGGCAAGTTTTGCTGTTAACCTGTTTTTTGAAGCACCAGCCAATACCATTTGCTTAATCATTAAATCTATACCGGTGTCAGCATACTTTGGATATGTCTCCACCCCTGTATTCTCAGGGTCACTACACTCAGGGAGCATCACATGAAGCAGACCTCCGATTGCCTTTTCCGGATCACGCATTGCCACTGCTACACAGGAACCTAAATCTCTTGTAATAAGCTTCTGCTTTCCCCTTGCCAGTTTCAGATCCGCCATATTGACCACTATCATTTCCTGCATATGCTCCCTCCTGCTAATCGTATAAAAAAGGATGGTATATATTACCACCCTTCTATCCTCTATGTCATCCTAATTGATACTGTTTTTGTTTCAACTCGGAAATAAACTCATGCTTCATCGCTTCAAAATCCATTACCGACATACTAATACATGCTAAGTTTGTTAAGCCATACCGTCTTGGCGTCTGTAACATTTCTTCCCTTCCGCACTCCTCGCACCTTGATGACTGAAAGGTCAGATTACCACATGAAGAACAATAAAACATATAGCGCTTATTAATTTTTCTCGTATTATTACTTCCCATACAAGTTTCCCCCTTATTCACTTATATCCCCTTTTTCCTTATCTTATATTTTTCCTTCATTATAAGACAGTATTATTTTATCATACATATACAAAAAATTCTATTATTTTCTTAATTTTTTGAAAATATTATCCAAAAAAATAATAGAAATATAGGATAATTCTAAAATTTATAGTATGATATAAGAGGAGTATAAAGAATCGTAATGAAAAGGAATTCAATATATGAAAAATACTTTTTCAACAAAACTGGATGCTTTTTCCTGTATCCTCGCAGGTATATGTTTTCTATTTCTTACTATAATTGGCCTCTTTGCTATTGGTTACACACTAAATCATGCAGAAGAATATAGAATAACAGACTTAAGAAATGCCTGGAATGATGAATACGGTAATACCTTTGTTCTTAATACGTTCCAAAAAACTGAGATAAATGGTACAGAGGGACAAAAGATTTATTACACATTACCCAGCATTCCAACAGACAGTATCATTATGTTTCGATGCAGAAATATGTTTGTTAATATCTATGTAGACGAAGAGCTTCTCTACGAAGATAATCAGGAGCTGCATACCATATATGGTTCGTCACCCGGAAGCAGATGGCATTCTCTGACCCTGAATTCTTCAGAGGAACCCCGTACAATCTGCATAGAAGGTTTTGCATGCTATGAAAATTCGGATGGTCTCATAGATAATATCTATTTTGGTGATTCCTTCGGTGTTTACCATAAAATTGTCCGTAATCGTTTTCTTTCATTTATAACAAGTATTTTCATGTTATTAATTGGTATAATACTTTTAATATTATCTTTTTCCTTCCGCAGCAGGAAAAGCATGAGTATTGATTTATTTCTTCTTGGTTTTGGGGTATTAAATGCTTCTATCTGGGCATGTATAGAATCTCTTTTATTTCAGTTGTTTATTACCCATTCTGAAGTAGTGCATATCATTTCCTATATTTCACTGGTTATGGTTCCTTTACCATTTGCTCTGCTTGCGGCTCACCGTTTTAAGGGAAAAGGGAAGCTGATATCACAGGTATATGCTCTTATTAATTGCATCAATATCATGCTTACCACATACCTGCACGCAACCGGTATCAAGGAATATCATTATATACTGACACCAACTCATATTTTGATTGGTCTCTTAATTCCTTTACTCTTTGCTCTTATGATGAGCTATGTAAATTATAAGGAAAAGAAAAGAAAAACCATGTATCTTCTGATACCTATTTTAATTGTTTTTGCCGTATGCCTCTTTGTTGCTCTGGTAGAATACACATTGGGCTGGTTTAGCAATTATTCCGATTACACACAAATTGCCATGCTGAGTTTTCTCACCTGCCTTGTTTTCTACCATATTCATGAGATGCTCGACATGCTGCAAAAAGGTATGCAGGCTGATATGCTTCATAAGCTTGCATTGACTGATTATCTGACCGGTCTTTATAACCGGACCGCCTTTGCAGAGCACAAGGATAATTATCTCAATAAATTAATGAACAATTCTTTACTGGGCATTATTCAGTTTGATGTGAATAATCTTAAGACAGTAAATGATACACTTGGTCATGAAAAAGGTGACCTGCTTATTCAGCTTGTAGCTAAGGGACTCCTAGCAAGCTTTTCTCAAAACGCAAACTGTTATCGTATGGGCGGTGACGAATTCCTCGTTATTCTGACCGGTAATGATCCTGAGAAGGATTATGAAACCGGAATCCGTCAGCTTCAGGAATACTGCTCCGAATATAATACCAAGCCTGATATTGACTTTGTTTTGGAAATCGCCCACGGTTTTGTTACGGCATATAATATTTCCCTGTCAGAAGCTATGGAAAAAGCTGATATCCTAATGTACGAAAACAAAAAGAAATTGAAAGAAAAACACGGCAGATCATAAGATCTGCCGCTTTCTTATTTATGATACTGTTCATCAAAGAATCTGGTAAGCTTTTGAAGACATTTTATTAATACCTTCATCTCATCCTCCTCCAAATCCTTTACTACCGAACGAATCATTTGTCTATGGAAATCCCTGTGATGGAAAAATGCTTTTCTTCCTTTCTCCGTGAGTCTGACAAGAACAACTCTTTTATCGGTCTTACTTCGCTCTCTACTGATGTATCCTTTGTCCTCGAGATTGTTCATATTAGTGGTTAACGTACCTACTGTAATAGACAGGCTCTTAGCAATAGAGGACATTTTTCTTGGTTCATCAATTCCGATAGCTTCAATAATATGCATGTCGTTATTCGAAATATCCTTAAATTCCTCTGTAATAACAGCTTCTGCCTCAATATCCATTACATTATTCAATAAATGTACCAACAGCTCATTTAGCGTGCGGTTTGTACCTTTTTCCATCTTTTCACCATCTTTTCCTAATCCCAGATAAGAACACAGGCACCATAGGTAAGTCCTGCGCCAAATCCGGAAAGAACTATTTTATCGCCTTTATGCAGCTTTCCTTCTCTGTTTAACTCATCAAGCAGAACAGGAATTGTCGCTGCAGACATATTGGCAACCCTGTCAAGATTCACAGGGAACTTTGATATATCAACCTTCAAACGCTTTGCAACAGCTTCAATAATACGGATATTTGCCTGATGTAAAACAAAATGATCAATATCATCGACAGTAAGACCTGCCTTTTCCAATGCTTCATTGATACATGCAGGAACCTGTCTTACAGCAAACTTATACACTTCCTGACCATCCATGTGAATGTATTCGTTTGCTTCTACGGCTTCTTCCATAAAAGCATTTGTCAATTTTCTGCCCTGGCAGCTAAGAACCATGCCTTTTGCCCCATCAGAACCCTGCACCATACTGATAATACCGGATTTCTCTGCTTTATCCTCTGACGCTTCTACAAATGCAGCTCCGGCACCATCTCCAAATAAAACGCAGGTGCTGCGGTCATCCCAATCTACCAGTTTTGATAATACTTCTGCACCTACAATCAGTGCATTTCGATATAATCCACTCTGCATATATGCATATACGGTACATAGTGCAAATACAAAACCAGAGCAGGCTGCACTTAAGTCAAATGCAACTGCGTTCTTGGCTCCAATGATTCCCTGCACCTGACAGGCTGCGCATGGAAGAAGAAGCTCCGGAGAACAGGTAGCAACAATAATCATGTCTACATCTTCAGGCTTTTTACCCGCCTGCTCCAAAGCTAATTCACATGCCTTGGCAGAAAGTGAGGCTACCGTTTCCCCTGTTGAAATTCTTCTCTCAACAATCCCTGTTCTCTCTCTAATCCATTCATCAGAGGTTTCTACAAGCTTTGCCATATCAAAGTTGGTAACTTTTCTTTCCGGCAGGGCACTACCTGTACCGGTTATTTTAATTGTCATGATGCAAATTCCTCCATAATGTCTGCGACTGTTTCAATATGATCTGCCCGATATGCATTGCTGCCACAGAAAACAAGTCCTTCATCCAGACGTCCTTCTACCGCATTGATTAATGCCTCGGTAATACAATAAGGTGCTGTCGCCGGCTTACATGTTATGATACACTGTCTGCAACCACGCATAAAGCGTTCTCCTGCATTTACCTTGTCAAGAAAAGCATTATGAATTGCTCTTCCCGGCATTCCGACCGGACTACTTACAATCTCTATATCTTCTTTTTTAGCATTGATGTATGCCTGCTTATAGGCATCACTCGCATCACACTCTTTTGTTGTTACAAAACGTGTTGCAAGCTGTATGCCGGAAGCTCCCATAGCAAGATAGTGTTCCATGTCCTCTCTCGTATAGACTCCTCCTGCAACAACAGCGGGAACCTCCATCTCCTTTGTTATGGAAAGAATTGCTTTAATCTCTTCGTCATAGCTTTCCCTGGTATAGTTATCAAGTTCTTCCCGGCTAAATCCTAAATGACCGCCGGCTTCCGGTCCTTCAATAACCACCATATCCGGCTTTCTGCTATATTTTTTCATCCAGTATTTTGTAATAACACTTAACGATTTCACACTGGATATGATTGGTGCAATCTTGGTTGACGTTCCTTCGACAAGAGCCGGTAATGTCATAGGTAAACCTGCGCCTGATATGATTAAATCAATACCTGCTGCAACAGCGGCCTTTACGTAGTCCTCATACCTTCTTGTTGCTACCATAATATTTACCCCAAGGATTCCTCCATTAGCAATTTTTCTTGCTTTTGCAATTTCCTCACCAATCACCCTGAGGTTTGTCTCTATCGGATTTTCTTTGAATTCCGGATCACGGAAACCAATCTGTGCCGTGGAAATGACTCCTACTCCGCCTGCTGCTGCTACAGCACCGGCAAGTCCGGACAAACTGACCCCAACCCCCATACCGCCTTGTACAACGGGGATTTTGGCACAAAGGTCTCCAATTCTTAACTCTTTTACTTTCATATCGTTTCCTTTTTATGGCTTTTAGAAATGACGGAATCTGTCATATCTTTCCTGAGCTATCTCTTCGCCGGATTTACCACTATATTTTTTCAAAAACAGCTTAATATTTTCCTTCATATAGCCTGCAATTGCCTGAGTTGTCTTACGGTCTGCACCACCAAATTCAGGAATAATCTGCTCAATAACACCAAGTCTCTTCAAATCCTGGGCAGTGATATTCATAACTTCACTGGCTTCCTGGGCACGGTTAGAATCCTTCCAGAGAATAGAAGCAAAGCCTTCCGGTGACAGAATGGAATAGGTTGCATTTTCCATCATCCATACTTCATTACCTACAGCCGTAGCAAGTGCACCACCACTGCCTCCTTCTCCAATAAGAATACACAGTACCGGCACCTTTAAAGCTGACATCTCCAGAAGGTTTCTTGCAATTGCTTCCCCCTGACCACGCTCTTCTGCATCAATACCGCAAAATGCACCGGATGTGTTTACAAAGCTGATAATTGGCCGATTAAATTTCTCTGCCTGCTTCATCAGACGAAGGGCTTTACGATATCCCTCCGGTTTAGGCATACCAAAGTTACGTTCCTGACATTCCTTAAAATCTTTACCCTTTTCATCTGCAATGACAGTAACCGGCTGCCCATCAATAAATGCAAGTCCTCCTACAATTGCAGCATCATCATGAAATGCTCTGTCTCCATGTGCTTCTACGAAATTATCAAAGATATAGGATATATAATCACTGGCAGAAGGACGCTCTACCTTTCTTACTCCCAACACCTTTTCCCATGCAGAGCGAGGGTTGGAATACCATGCCTGTTCTTTCAACGTTTCACTCAGTTCAAAATGGAAATCATCGTTTGTCTTAAAATCAGCAAACTCCTGCTTTTCATTGCACTGATGTGTCTTAATCAGGAAATAAATTGTCTTTTTCAGGTTTTCACGCTTTACGATTCCATCGATAATTCCATGCTCAACAAGGAATTCTGCTGTCTGGAATCCTTCCGGAAGTTCCTGACCAATCGTCTGCTTGATTACACGTGGTCCTGCAAATCCAACCAATGCACCAGGCTCAGCCATAATAACATCACCAAGCATGGCAAAGCTTGCTGTGACACCACCTGTTGTCGGATCTGTTAAAATAGAACAGTAGAACAGTCCTGCCTCACTATGCTTCTTGAGTGCTGCTGAGGTCTTTGCCATCTGCATAAGAGATACAATACCCTCCTGCATTCTGGCACCACCGGAACAACAGAAAATGAAAATAGGAAGTTTTAATTCTGTCGCTTTTTCGATTGCAAGAGTAAGCTTCTCACCCACTACATGCCCCATACTTGCCATCATGAATCTGGAATCACAGATACCAAGCATGATATCCTCACCAAATACCTTACAACGTCCTACAGTAACTGCTTCCTTCAAACCGGTCTTTTCCCTTGCCGCTGCAAGTTTTTCTTCATAACCTTCAAAATTAAGAGGATTACTTACTGCCATATCCTCGAACCAGGGCTCAAAGGTCTTATAATCTGCTACCATACGGATACGATTGTTAGTTCTTACTCTAAAATAAGCTCCACATTCATAACACACATATTTCTTCTTAATAACAGTTGCCTTATCCAGCACTTTTCCGCACTTTGGACACTTTACAACATTCTTATCCTCTTCTGTCTGCTTTTCTGTTTGCTTTTCAGAGAAACTCTCCTTCCCCGCATCCTTATTCTTTAATTTATTTTCCAGTTTATTATAGAGATTCAAAGGAAAACGTCTTCCTGTTTTTGTTATCTGCGCATTTTCCATAATACTACCTCGCCTTTCAAAATTTCGCAAATTTGTGCCTGCACAATATTTGCCGATGAAAAAATCCGGTAAATACAGATTTTTTCATTTTTACTCACCAATTGCAAAGGTCAATTCTGCTTTCGTAACAACCTTACCATTCACTGTGGCAACTGCTTCGCCAACGCCGATTGGTCCTTTTACTCTGGAAATCTTTGTTTCAAGCATCAACACATCTCCCGGATGTACCTTCTGTTTGAATTTGGCCTTATCAATTCCAACAAAGTAAGCGGTTTTCCCCTTCCACTCAGGAAGCCCAAGCATTGCAACCGCTCCTGTCTGTGCTAATGCTTCAATAATTAATACTCCCGGCATAACAGGATTTCCCGGAAAATGTCCTGCAAAGTACGGTTCATTGAAGCTTACGCACTTTTTTCCGACTGCACGTACTCCCGGTTCTAATTCCTCTATTGTATCAATCAACATAAATGGATGTCTATGCGGAATAATCTCCATAATCTCTTTTGCTGTATAAACTGACATACATGTCACCTATCCTTTCCTTACTTACGCTATGCTTCGTACTTCTTTATAAGGATACTTGCATTATGTCCGCCAAAGCCAAGAGAATTGCTAATTGCATACTTAACCTCTTCTTTGTAGCTTTCTCTACAGTAATTTAAGTCAAGCTCTTCCTCTGACTCCTGAAGTCCTACTGTCTTATGAATAAATCCTTTTTCAATTTCCTTTACACAGGTAACAAACTCAATTGCTCCTGCTGCCCCAAGCAAATGTCCAACCATTGACTTTGTGGAATTAACCTTAATATCCTTAGCGTGCTCGCCAAATGCAAGCTTAATTGCTCTTGTCTCAAATAAGTCATTTGCATGTGTTGCTGTTCCGTGTGCGTTAATATATGTTATATCCTCAGGTTTAATTCCTGCATCCTCTACGGCATTTAACATTGCTCTGGCAGCTCCGCTTCCATCCTCTGCCGGAGAAGTGATATGAAAAGCATCTGCAGAACATCCATATCCTGCCACTTCTGCGTAGATTTTAGCTCCGCGAGCCTTCGCATGCTCCAGCTCCTCTAATACAACAATTGCAGAACCCTCGCCCATGACAAATCCGCTTCTATCCTTATCAAAAGGTATAGAACAACGAGTTGGATCTTCGCTTGATGAAAGTGCTGTAAGTGAAGAAAAGCCTGCTATGCCAAGACGTGTAATGGAGCTTTCCGTACCACCGGCAAGCATAACATCCGCATCGCCATACTGAATGGTTCTGTATGCCTCACCTATGGAATTGGTTCCCGTAGCACAAGCTGTAACAACATTGATATTCTTGCCCTTTAAATTATAAGCAATACTTACATTTCCTGCTGCCATATTAGATATCATAAGAGGCACAAAGAGAGGTGCAACCTTGGAAGGTCCTTTTTCCTCTAATCTTGTATACTCTCTTTCCATAGCCTGTATACTTCCGATTCCGCTTCCAACCGAACAGCCTACTCTGTACGGATCTTCTTTCTCCATATCAAGACCTGAATCTTCTATAGCTTCCTTAGCAGCTGCAACTGCAAATTGGCAGAACTGCTCCATTCTTCTTGCCTGCTTCTTGTCCATGAACTGTGCTGCATCAAAATCCTTTACTTCTGCTGCAAGCTTGCATTTAAAGTCTGTTGTATCAAAATAAGTAATTGGAGCAAATCCTATTCTTTCTGCACAAACACTATCCCAAAATGCATCTACACTGTTTCCGATAGGAGTAATTGCACCCATACCTGTTACTACTACTCTTCTTTTCATATCCTAACCATGCCCTTTCTATTCCAATTAAATAGCCATACCGCCATCAACACTGATTACCTGACCTGTAATATAATCAGAACCTTTTCCTGCCAAAAACAGTACAAGCTCTGCCACATCAGAAGCTTTTCCTGCTCTTCCAAGTGGAATCATCTGCTTTAATCCATTTTGTGCTTCTTCAGACATTGCACTTGTCATCTCTGTCTCAATAAAACCAGGTGCAACTGCATTCACACAGATACCTCTTGAAGCAAATTCTCTGGCAACACTCTTAGTCAGACCAATGACACCTGCCTTAGATGCGGAGTAATTTGCCTGACCTGCATTTCCAAGGACACCACTTACAGAAGAAAGGTTGATAATCTTTCCACTTCTTTGCTTAATAAAACTGCGTGATAAATGACGAATCATATTAAAAGTTCCTTTCAGATTCGTATCCATAACTGCATCATAATCTTCTTCTGACATTCGCATAATCAGGTTATCCTTAGTAATTCCTGCATTGTTCACAAGAATATCAACTTTCTTATACTTTGCAAGAATGTTCTTTACCATCTCTTCACTTGCCTGAAAGTCAGCAACATTACACTGAACAGCTTCTGCGCTTCCTCCCGCTGCTTCAATTTCCTTTACTACCTCTTCGGCACGTTCCTTGGAACCATTGTAATTCACAATAACAATCGCACCATTTGCTGCTAATGTCAGTGCAACTTCTCTTCCAATTCCTCTGCTTGCTCCTGTTACAAGAGCAATCTTACCTGTTAACATCCAAGCTCCTCCAATACTCTCTCTAAGTCCTCTTTTTTGTCTATGTTCATGACTTTGACATCCTTATTAATCTTACGCATAAATCCGGTTAATGTTTTTCCCGATCCAATTTCGATAAAAGTGTCAACGCCATCTGCTATCATTCTCTCAACACTTTGCTGCCAGCATACGGAGCTGGATACCTGTTTCTCAAGAAGCTCTTTGATTCCTTCTGCTTCAGTCACATAAGAAGCACTTACATTACATACATAAGGAATTACCGGCTTCTGTATGGTAACCTTTTCTAACTCCGTACCAAGCTTCTCTCCTGCTCCCTCTAATAATGCTGAATGGAAAGGCCCACTGACCTTTAGGGGAACGCATCTCTTTGCGCCAACCTCTGAAAGTGCCTGTGCAGCCTTACCTACAGCCTCTTCTTCTCCGGTAATAACAATCTGTCCCGGACAATTATAATTTGCTATGGTCACAATACCCTCTGTTTTGTCACAGATTTCCTTGATTTTATCAGCATCCATGCCCAATACTGCAGTCATGGCTCCTCCTACCGGATATGCCTCCTGCATAAAGATTCCTCTCATACGAATCAAATGGAATAAATCCTTAAGTTCCATAACCTTTGCAGCAGCCAATGCTCCATACTCTCCAAGACTTAATCCTGCACAGACATCAGCTTTCAGTCCCTTTGCTTCTGCAACCTTTAAAATGGCAACCTCTGTAGCAAGCATGGCAATCTGTGTATACTCTGTGATATTGATCTTTTCATTCTCTGTAAAACACAATGACTCCATATCAAGTCCTGATGCTTCTCCTGCAATCTGATACACTGCCTTTGCTTCTTCATAGGTATCATAAAAATCTTTTCCCATTCCAACGTATTGTGCGCCCTGACCTGGGAACATAAATGCTACTTTACTCATTTTGTATTAACCATGCCTTTCTTTGTTTAATGGTTTTATCGATTTCCCATCAGCTTCTCTGCTTCGTCTACGATTTCTGTGATAATTTCCTTACATGGCTGTTCTTTCTTCACAAGACCTGCAATCTGTCCTGCCATGACAGTACCATTTACCACGTCACCCTCAACAACAGCCTTACGAAGCGAACCTAACGTCAGCTTCTCAAGCTCCATAAAATCTGCGCCCTCTTTTTCCATACGCAGATATTCCTTTGTCATCTTATTTCTGATGGAACGTACCGGATGACCGGTTGACATTCCCGTAACAGCAGAGTCAATATCTTTTGCTTTTATTAACTGCTGCTTATAATTCTCATGTACAATGCTTTCTGTTGCAACCACAAAGCGTGTACCTATCTGTACTGCCTCTGCACCAAGCATAAATGCTGCTGCCATACCTCTTCCATCAGCAATTCCTCCTGCTGCAATGACAGGAATACTTACTGCATCAACAACTTGTGGAACTAAAGCAAAGGTGGTTGTGGAACCAATATGTCCACCACTTTCCATTCCCTCTGCTACAACAGCGTCTGCTCCGCCTCTTTCCATAAGCTTTGCCATAGCAACACTTGCTACAACCGGAATTACCTTAACACCTGCTGCTTTCCACATTTCCATGTACTTGGCAGGATTTCCTGCACCGGTAGTTACCACCTTAACACCTTCGTCAACGATGACCTGCGCAATTGCATCTGCTTCAGGATTCATCAACATTACATTGACACCAAAAGGCTTATCTGTTACTTCCTTTACTTTTCTGATTTGCTCTCTGACAAATTCGGCTGGTGCTCCACCGGCACCAATAATTCCAAGTCCACCGGCTTCTGACACAGCGGCTGCAAGATTGTGTTCTGCAACCCATGCCATACCACCCTGAATAACCGGATATTCAATTCCCAGAAGTTCTGTAACTCTTGTTTTCATATGCTCTCCATTTACTTACTGATGGCTCTCAATGTAATCGATAACTGCACCAACAGTTGTAATATTCTCTAAGTCCTCAGATGGAATCTCTACACCATATTCTTCTTCAAAAGCCATAACAAGCTCAAATAAATCAAGGGAATCTGCTTCCAGGTCTTCTTTAAAACGAGACTCTAATGTAATTTCTACTCCATCAAGATTTAACTGCTCTTCGATAATTTCCTTTACTCTTTCAAACATTGTTTTTTCTTCCTTTCTCACTTAACACTTTTCGCCACTTGATACCCATTGAGTGACTTATACATTTTTTTGCTATTTTTTATCTTTTTTCATAAATACTTTGATTTTCAAATATTTTGACTATCAAAGTATTTACTTGCTACAGAATATACCATGAATGTAAAAAAGTCAATATTATTTTTTTAACGCAAAAAGACGGGAAGAATGCTTACTGCATTTTCCCGCCTTTTTGAATGAGCGAAATAAATTTTCGCTCCGTTTGGAATTGCGCATGTTCCCCAACATGTTTTTGCAATTCTTTCCCCTTTTTTATGGATACACCATCCATTGGATTCCCCTATCCACGTCCTTTTACACAAAAGACCTTACTCTATGTCATTCCATGCAGCCTCTAATGAAAACCACATAGATAGACGACTATTTTACAACCGGTTTCTTAATAAAGGAGCCAGTCACATTATAATATGGCTTTCTATTAAATGCTTCCTTAGCCTCCGGCACAACACCTGTCATTGCAAGTTCACGATCTGTTACTTTTTTGTATTCTGTCATTTCACGTTCGATATAATCGCTGATAACCTGTTCAGCACCCTTTCCATCTAAGAACTCCATAATAAATCCCCCTCTTTCATCACGCATATAATCATATAAACTTTTGTATAGAAGATTTTTTGTTTTTTGAACAAATATGTAGTTATTCTTATAATTATCTGACAACTATATTTATATCACACTAATTATGTAATATCAAGTATTATTTTGAAAATTTTAATATTTTGTTCGTTGTTTATACACAATATTGTTTTATTATCAGAATCAATTGCACTTAACGCAAAATATTTGCATAAGCTTTTACATTATAGGAAAAGGCTTTCCTCGTATTCATGTAAAAAAACGGATAAGTATCGACCTTATCCGTTTCTTTTTCCTCTTATACACTTTTTATTATTTGGAAGAATCCCTTCTTTTACGACTGACAGTTACACCTGCAATCGCTGCAATTACCAAAATTACAGCAATCACTGCAACTACAACCGGCACGATATTGCCAGTTTCTGTTTCCTGTGCAGCTCCCTCTGTGTATACATCAGTTGTAGTGTTCTGATCTTCAGCCTTTTTCACCGTTTCATCCCCTTGTACCAAAACCATTGCTGAGATGCCATCTACGGAAACGGTATCTTGCGCTGTTCCCAGTGAAGAACAGCCTGCTTTTTCTCCATTTACACAAATATCCCATACACCTGACGGAAGTGGAACATTTACAGCGTCTTTGTTTGCATTAAAAATAACAACAATCTTATCTGCACTTTCCCCATTTGGACTTCCTTCAATCGTATATGCTACAACATTGGCATCTAAGCCACTCATAAAGGTAAGGTTTTCCTGAATATCTGACGTTGCTGTCATTCTAAGAGCTCCATGTGCCTTACGAAAGGCGATCAGACCTTTATAGTAATCATAGATATCCATTATGTTTGCTTTATTATCCCATTTCAGGCTGTTTGTAGAATCCGGTGAACAGTAGCTGTTCTCATCGAAACCTCCTTCAACGTTTGCAGAAGGCTTGCTTCTTAGCATTTCTTCTCCTGCCTGGAAGAACGGTACACCCTGTGAAGTGAGTATAATTGCACTACCAAGCTTGTTCATCTTTTTCCTGTCAGCTTCGCTGTCATCTGCATTAGAGGTTGCAAGCTTATCCCAGAAAGTAAGATTATCATGGCAGGATACATAATTAATACTCTGTCCTGGCTGTCCTGACCAGCTTCCATTTGCTTTTACATTTTTAGATGTCAAAACCTGCGGATGATGAGTAGCGCCAACGATACCAAACTTAATGGTTTCCTCCATTCCTTCCTTACCATTTACAAATCCCTTATCTAAGGAGTCAAATACATTACCTTTAATACCGTCACGGATATCATCACTAAAAGCTCCAATGCGATCGAACTCATAGGTACTGCTCTTTAAGCTCTGCTGTGAAGAAGGTAACACAGATTCTCCGCCTGTCCAGCCCTCTCCATATATCATAATGGATGGATCGATCTTATCCAATGCCTCTCTGATTGCTTTCATGGTCTCCTTATCATGTACTGCCATTAAGTCAAAACGGAAGCCATCAATATGATACTCTGTTGCCCAATATACAACGGAATCAACAATGTATTTTCTTACCATAGCTCTTTCCGATGCTGTCTCATTACCACAGCCTGAGCCATTGGAATATTTGTCGCCATTTTTTCTATAATAGTAATCCGGAACTGTTTTTTGGAACCAGGAGTTCTCTACGTTAAACGTATGATTATACACTACATCCATATTGACACGAATGCCATTTTCATGCAGTGTCTGAACCATTTGCTTCATTTCCTTTACACGAACTTCACCATGGAAAGGATCTGTACTGTAAGAACCTTCCGGTACATTATAGTTCTTTGGATCATATCCCCAGTTAAACTGTCCGGAGTCTGTCTTACTCTCATCTACGGTTGCATAGTCATAGCTTGGCAGAATCTGGATATGAGTAACTCCTAAATCAAGAATATGATCAAGACCTGTTGGTAGTCCGTCACTATTTTTCGTTCCCTTTTCTGTCAGCCCAAGGAATTTACCAACATTCTGAATTCCAGAAGAGGAATCAGAAGAAAGATCCCTTATATGTAATTCATAGATAACTGCATCTGTGGCATTATTAAATGCAGGTCTTACATCCTCGCTAAATCCTTCCGGGTCGGTAGATGAAAGATCCAGGATCATACCCCTGTCACCATTCACACCAGTACTTCTTGCATATAAATCTACTGTTTCATTTACCTTATTGCCAATCTTAATTGAATAAGTGTAATATACACCATTTAAGTCACCCTGTTTTTCACAGACCCATGTACCCTTTACATCAGCCTTCATTGGTATCGTTTCCAATAAATTGTCGCCATCACCCTGCTCATATAAATTGAGTGATACCTCTAATGCCGTCGGTGCCCATACACGGAAGGTTGTCTTTTCCCTCGTATACATAGCTCCTAAGTCATCACCATCATATGCTAACTGCTCATCAAAGTAAGCAGAACCCATTATTTTATCCATTGATATCTGACATCCTTCATAATCTTCTCGTTCAACCTGATAGGATCTGGAAAGCTCCAACGGCTGTTCCATCTTTAATACAATATTCTTTTCCGTATTACTTTCTACAGCATCAACCGAATATACTGTTCCTTCTTCATCCGTAACAATAAATTTTTGTGCTGCATCTGCTGCTGTTACATCAATCGGCTTTGATACAGAAAGCAGAATATCCTGACTGGAAGTCTCACTGAAGGCAGCACTTGCGATAACAGGGTTATAAACTGCCTCTGCCTTGTCATACCACAGTGTTGGATTCCCCTCTACAATATAAACATCAAGCTTGTTACCTACCGCTTTCGTCAAATCAATTTGATACTCAGTAGCATTGTCTGCATCGCCATTTTGAATGACCTTTACACCGGCTGTTGTAGCACCTTCTTCCGGCTTAAAACCAACCTGGAACAATGCACCATAATCATCTGTTTCCACATATGGATAGTTTCCTCCAACTGTATCACCCAGCCATGCATATGCTTCCATGGAATCAGCACTATAGCTTTGTTCAAAATTGTAATAATGAACATCAAGCTTAACTGAATCCTCTTCCTTGTATACATCAAGTCTTGCCTGCTCTAATGCAGAAAAATCAAAGCTTTCTGCTCCTTCCGGCGCTTCTGTCGCAAATTCAGCCTCTCCACTTGTTATCCAGATTTCTACAACATCCTTGTCTATTACTACAAATCTGTCTTCTGCTACGTCCTTATCCTCCCACTGATTCAGACGCACGATAAATCCAATGCTTGCCGGTTTGCGATTCGTTTGATAGACAGCAATCTGTCCAAAAGAATCAGATTCTGTAAAATCTACCTCCTGTCCATCACGGCCTTCCTCCCAAATCCATAGATTCCAACCTTCGTAATTGTTATCGCTTCTTCCACCATAATGTACAATCAATGTTGTACCTGCGGCCTGCGTTTCTATACATGGCACAAAACAGGTTAATACTGTCATTACCAACATAAGAAATCCAAGCAAGCCTGCTATCACTCTCTTTTGCATATATACCCTCCTTCAATAATAGGCTTTTTTGCCCTATAGGTTACAGTATATCATAATTTTTTCATTCGTCCATACTATAATTTCGTTTTTTTTCGAAATATCTGAAAAATTATAATAGATAAAAAAAACGCAGCCATAAAGGCTGCGCTAAAATAATTCTTTACTGAATAGAAACCTCATCCCATGTATCAGAAGGAACCAGTGCGATATATGTTTTACCTGTATTCATTTCAATCTGTTCTCCGGTTTCCTTATCAAGGAAAAGTGTAATATCTGTTTCACCGGCTTTAATCCATGTAATTGGCACTGCTTTACCATTTGTCAGATAGTAGCCATCACGTCCACTATCAATACAGTTATATATCAGATATCCATTTTCGTCTAGCTGTGAAAAGGTACAATTCTGAAGAATTACATTCTTAAAGGAAAGAATTGCATTATTATGCTGTGGATCTACATGTGCACTGCCATATTCATAATAATCATATGTACCTGTTTCCTCGTTATAACGTAACGTTGACTTATTATGAGGGAATGGAAGCTCGATTTCTGTTGCATTAATAACACCATTCTTATCAGTCAAATCCAGCTCACTATCAGCAAAAACAAAATGTTCTCCCTCATAATATTCATTATACTCAGTACTATATTTAGAATTGCTGAAGTTCTTATCCAAATCACCTGTACAGATGTATTCTGTATACTCTCTGGACTTTCCGTTATTTACACGAGAAAAGGTTCCACTAAAATTATTTGTATACTTCTTTGCAAGATACTCATCAATATAGAAAGGACCTCCATCGTGGCAAACAACAGCATTCCACTCAGCTGCTAATAAGAAGTTTGTAGGTCTTGCACTACGGATACTTCCGAACTGTTCAATCTTACCCCAATCCTTAACGATTGCCATAAATCGTGTAATTCTTCCATTTGCTGTACTATTCATAATTTCATATACAACATCTGCTTCTGTTAATCCATAATGAGGAAGTGCTGTCTTCTCATTATCTACCATAACCGCGATTGGACGCTGATTCTTAAGACTTTCATCTATCCATTCATTTGTAAGCTCACTACGGTACATACCTTCACGATTCTCTTCTTCTACCGCTGTCTCTGCTTCAGAAGGAGCTTCCTGAGTAACTTCCTCCTGCTTTGTATTATCTGACGCATTATCTACAATATTATTAAATTCAACCTCTTCTACCGGTGCCTGCGCTTCCTCCTTACCACATCCTGTAAAGGACAAAGCTGCTACTGACATCATCATAAGTGCCCATAATTTTTTTCTCTTCATATGTTATTCCCCCTATATTTTAATCTATTGTTTATACTCTTCTTTATCATTTTAAAACCGTGCGAACGACTTTGAATCCTGTATCTATGCACGTTACCTCTACAGTTAACTCCGCCAGGCACCCTTACGGCACATATGAAATCCACCTTAGTGCTGCTGCATTCCTGCCCTGACACGGTTCGACGGCACATATTGCGTAAGACCCAAACTTCATCGCCACTTATAGAGGGCAGCTACAAAAACCAGTAACCCTCTGCCATCCATCACCCCTACTACAGCGGATTGTAGGTACAAGGCACCGCTAACGCCCCGGTTGCACGGTTACTTCATTCTAACCTTTTTCCTGCACAAAGTCAAGTATTGGTGCTATATTGGTTCATATTGCCATTTTGTTGTTACTGTTTACTCTGTTCCGGTAGATTTTCTTCATTCTTTCTTGCATTCTTCTCCAACTTATTCCTTGCCCGAAGCTCCACAAAAAAGTCTTTCAACATACGACTGCATTCTTCTTCAAGTACACCTTTTGTCGCTTCAACCTGATGATTGAACTCAGGCATGTCAAGAATATTAAGGATAGAACCTGCACAGCCTGCCTTGGGATTCATACATGCCATAACCACCTTGGGAATTCTTGCCTGAACAATCGCTCCTGCACACATCTGGCAGGGCTCAAGTGTTACATACAACGTACATTCCTCCAAACGCCAGTCACCAATCACCTTACTTGCACGATTAATCGCTGTTATTTCTGCATGAGCCAGTGTATTCTTATCTGTATTTCTTCTGTTATAGCCTCTCCCAATAATCTTTCCCTCATGAACAATGACGCATCCTATCGGCACTTCACCCAGGGCATACGCTTTTCTTGCCTGTTTTATGGCTTCTTTCATATATCTTTCATCATCTGTCATTTGTAATCGTGGCATGATATTTCTCACTTTCCTGTATCAACCTTAACGTTACGTTTTCTCACGGACTTAGCAATAAATGCTAAGTCCTGTCTGAACAGTAACAATGTTACTAATTGCTCCGTTCCGGTAACAAGTAATTTCTTGACTTATGTTTTCGAGTTATGATACCCTTAATATAGTATATATGATTTTCTTCTAATTAAAAAGAGGCGAATATATTATGTTTATTCTCGGACTAACAAAAACAACTTTATTGGATTATCCCGAACATGTTGCTGCTACCATTTTTACAGGTGGCTGTAATTTTCGTTGTCCGTTTTGCCATAACAGGGATCTTGTTCTCGTACAGGAAAGTTTTCCCGCATTGCAGGTCACCCCTTATACAGAAGAAGGAATCCTTGCTTTCTTACGAAAAAGAGCCGGTGTTCTTACCGGTGTCTGTATTACCGGTGGTGAACCGACTCTGCAAAAGGATCTGCCTGACTTTCTGGCGCGCATTAAAGAGCTTGGACTTTTAGTTAAATTGGATACAAATGGTTATCAACCTAATGTTCTTCGTCATCTGCTAAACAAAAGACTTATAGATTACTGTGCTATGGATATTAAAAATTCCCCTGAAAAATATAGTGTCACAACAGGGCTAAAATCCTGTGATTTATCATTAATTCGTGAATCCGTTTCCTGTCTGCTTTCTCAGACAGGCTATTTCCCATACGAATTCCGTACGACAGTTGTACGTGAACTTCACACAAAAGATGATATGTATATAATCTCCGAATGGTTAAGAGGAGCATCTGCCTATTACCTGCAATCTTATACAGATTCTGATCAGGTTATCACTCCGGGCTATCACACTCATTCAACCCAGACCTTAAAGGAATTCCGTGACATTTGTCTTGAGAACATTCCAAATACACAGCTTCGAGGTGTAGATATTTAATGTGTAGATATTTAATGTTTAGAAAGCTATATATTTACCTGCTTCATATAGTAACCAAAGCAGCCTGCATATGCCTGTCTTCTATCCTCATTAACAAGCCTTGATTCTCCGTTTTCAAAACCTTCAAATCCAAACATCAGAGCAATTCTCTTTTCTCGCTCATAATATACTCCAGGTACGCCCAGATAATAAATTTCTTCCTGCCCCTGATGATAACGGAGCAGCAAAAGCTGACGATAATTATAATATGCATGCAATACAAAAGAATTTGTTGCCAAATCATGATATTCCTGTGTCAGAATTACCATATCTTTCGGTTTTATGACGATCGTATCAGCTTCCGGAAATATATGAACCTGAGGGAAATTTTTACATAACTGTTTCCATTTATCCTGCTCCATGACAGGCATTACATCCGTGAATGATTCTATAATAGGCGATTCCTGCTCTAATGTCCTTTCCTTTTCCTGTGCAGTCTCCAATATGTCTGATTTGCTCTGACAAAAGTTATAAATATTTTCTGGAACTATGGTGCATCTGCCATATCGTTTATGGTCAATTGGAATATATAGTTCATGGCAATCCTGTGCTCTTATTTTAGGAGACCATTTCATCTGTGCCTGTCCATAACCATTATTCAAAGGAATGTCCATAAGATACTTTCTGTCATTTTCATTTGCCACGGCATATACCTTACATACGGTTTCTCCACGACTTGGCAACCCCCTTAGCATAACAAACAATCCTTCTTCCTCCAGCTTTATAAAGCCTATATTTCGTTCCTTTACTTCCTCATAATAACAATCTACATAAAATATTTTCCGATTCATGCCATCCTCCAACAATAAACAAATAAAAAAGATTATCCGGTTTTGGATAATCCTTTTTCCGGCTGCTGATACATTGTATGTCCAAGCAGCAATATTTTATTCCATAGAATCAATATATTTCATATAATTTACAACCATGAGCGCAATCTTAAAGGTCAAAGCATCATCGAAGGTTCTAATGTCAAGCCCCGTAGACTGATGTAGCTTCTCAATTCGGTAAACCAGTGTATTTCGATGCACGAACAACTGTCTGGAGGTTTCTGATACATTCAAATTATTATCAAAGAATTTCTGTACCGTTGACAGGATTTCATCATCCAACTCTTCAGGGATATTATCACCAAAAATCTCCTTAATAAAAATACGGCATAAATTAACCGGAAGATGATAAATCAATCTTCCAATACCTAATGTATTGTAGGCAACAACGGATTTTTCTGCATAGAAAATCTTTCCGACATCCAATGCCATCTTTGCCTCTTTATAAGATTTCGATACTTCCTTCAATTCACCAACAATGGTTCCATATGCAATCTTTACAGCAAGCATCGCTTCTGCGTTAAGCATATCTACGATTATCTGTGCAGTTTGCTCAACTTCTTCATAAGCCTCCTTACTGCTGACACCCTTAATCATAATGATATTTTTCTGCTCTACCGCAGTAAGATAACACTCTCCTTGATCCTCAAAAAGATTTCGAAGCATTTCCATTGCTATATTATCTCTATCATTCTGTGCTTCAATCAGGAAAACAATTCTTGGTGCTTCTGCCTCAATCCAAAGCTTCTTCGCACGATTATAGATATCTACAAGAAGCAGATTATCCAGCAATAAATTCTGGAAGAAATTATTCTTATCATAATGTTCTTTATAGGCTATTACAAGATTCTGAATCTGAGATACTGCAATCTTTCCTATCATATAAGCGTCAGAAGCATTGCCTTGGGCAATAAGGATATAAACAACCTCTCCATCTTCTAAAATCTTCAGCATATGATATCCATTTACAATCTGGCTGTCAGCAGGTGACTGCACAAAATTCAATACCAATCCTACTGAAATCTCTTCCTGATCAAAAGTTGTAGCTACTGTTAAGCCATCCGTATCCATAACACATAGATCCACTTTTGTTATGGCTTTTAATTCGTCAATACTCGTCTGAATTACCTGTTGTGAAATCATCTTTACATCCTCCTGTAATTCCCCTCTTTTTCCATTACCTCTATCATATATCTTAAATGAATTTAAACTTAGTTTCAATCTAAATTTCTGCAAAATAATATAAAACATTGCTACTGCTCACTTCGTTCCAGTAACGAGTAAAAATCTTTTTACGAAGTAAATGATAAATAAAACCCGAGTGGAAATCCACTCGGGTAATATTGGCAATTATGTTCAAACTAGTTTGTGATAATCTTCTCTGTTTCCTTATCAAATACGTGAATCTTCTCAACGTCGATAGCAAACTTAACCTTATCACCAGGTCTAGCTGTTGTTCTAGGATCAACTCTTGCTGTGATAGGGAACTCAGCTAAATCAGCATATAAGAATACTTCTGCACCAAGCAACTCGTATACACGAATTGTTGTTTCAAATGTGCTTTCAGACTTAGCTTCTACCATCATCTGTGAATCATAGATATCTTCTGGTCTGATACCGAAAGTAACTGTCTTTCCGTTGTAACCACCCTCGATTAACTTCTTAGACTTAGCTGGAGGAAGTGGAATAGAAAGGTCAGCAATCTTTAAGTATGCTGTCTCGCCCTTAACTTCTACTGTAGCATCAAGGAAGTTCATCTGTGGTGATCCCATGAATCCTGCTACGAATAAGTTCTGTGGCTTCTCGTATAAGTTCTGTGGTGTATCAACCTGCTGAATAACACCATCCTTCATAACTACGATTCTTGTACCAAGTGTCATAGCTTCTGTCTGGTCATGTGTAACGTAGATGATGGTTGTACCTAATCTCTGATGTAACTTAGCGATCTCAATACGCATCTGTACACGTAACTTAGCATCCAAGTTTGAAAGAGGCTCATCCATAAGGAATACCTTAGGATTACGAACGATAGCACGTCCCATAGCAACACGCTGTCTCTGTCCACCAGATAAAGCCTTTGGCTTACGATCAAGAAGCTTCTCAAGATCAAGGATCTTAGCTGCTTCCTTAACCATCTTATCGATTTCAGCCTTTGGTACTTTTCTTAACTTAAGACCAAATGCCATATTATCATATACTGTCATATGAGGATACAGAGCGTAGTTCTGGAATACCATTGCGATATCTCTATCCTTAGGCTCTACATCGTTAACTACTCTGTCACCAATCTTTAATTCACCTGAAGAAATATCTTCAAGACCAGCAATCATACGAAGTGTAGTAGACTTACCACATCCTGAAGGTCCTACGAAGATGATGAATTCCTTATCAGCGATTTCAAGATTGAAATTCTTTACTGCTTCAAATCCGTTTGGATATACTTTGCAGACATTTTTTAAAGATAAACTTGCCATTTTTCTTTCCTCCCGAAAAATAATATATCGTGTTTACGTATGTTCTTAGTATAAAAGATATTATTTAAAAAAGCTATGCCATAAATCCACAAAGTTTTTTTGGACATTATGTAAAAGTTGCTTACCAACTGAATTTTTACTTCAATTAGTAAGCAACTTGACTAACACGCATTATGTTTCATGTACAGATTGACGAATATGCACATTATGTTTTCTTTTAATTATTTTGTTTTTTTAGTATTTTCAGACATCTTTTCCATAGCATCACTTACCGCAAATATTCCTTCACCGGATGACTCCTCTTCACTTTTTCCTGCAGCTTCCTCATCTGTCTCATATTTCTTAAATATCTTAAGGAACAGGAAGGACTTCAGATATGGCAATAATCCGCATGCAAGTAATAAGACAGCCGGCATAGCCTGTGGCACTAAATATATAAGAAGAACCGGAACTGCATAGGACACAACAAACAACACTGCACTTGGTAAATGGGAAAGAGCCATTAAAAACGAATTTTTAATGGTGTGCTTTACATCATTTGAAAATCTTGCCTGTAATGGAAAAACAAAAGAAAAGCCCATTGCAAGGATAACTGTAACTGCAATCACACCATATGTAATCCATCTTCCCATCTCCAGTTCAGAATAGAACATAATTCTGTAGTCCATAAACAAAATGTTCTCCAGTTCAGAATAGAACATAATTCTGTAGTCCATAAACAAAATGGCAAAGATGGCAAGAAAAATCAGCCAGATAATCGTTGACTGTTTGAAATTCTCCTTAAAAGCCTTAAAAAATCCCCTTACAATATAGCTTTCTTCATTTTTCACCATTTTGTATGCAATATAGTATGCAGCCGTAATGGATGCTCCTGCCGTAACAATTGGTAAACTGAATAAAATAACCATGAAATTTAAGATCATGATATCACACACTCTATTCAGAAAGTTCATAAAAGGGCTGTCAAGTTTAAACATAGTATACCTTCTCCTCTCAGCAAAAACTACTAATGAGTATCATACTATGTTTTATTTTTGATTTCAACTAAATGGAAAGAAATCAATTTGTAAAATTCTTATAAACCTGTTCACTGCTTTTACGTAATTTCTGATACATCACAAGCGCTGCCTGTGCCTTTTGCATAGCCTTTTGCATAATGTCATCATAATATTTCAGGAAAATATCCGCCACAACGCCATCATATTTGCCGGATACAATACCATCATTAAGCTCTTTTTCGATCTCCTCCTTGCTGAATGCCTTTCGATAAGGCTTATCACTGCACATATTGACAACAAGCTCTGCTATCTGCAGGATTGCCTGCTTGGTATTCATAACACTGCCTTTTAATCCTCTTGGATAACCGCTTCCATCAAAACGCTCGTGGTGGGCGGCAGCAATGTCAATAATACTTGGTGAAATCTTTCCTCTAAGTGCTTCACTTGTCAAATCCACATGAGTATGTATCAAATTTAATTCCGCATCCTCCAGTTTTCTTGGTGCCTGAATCAGTTCTGCAGGCATTCCGAGCATACCAATATCATGCAAAAGTGCAGCATAATAAATTTCACTTTTATCCAGCTCACTAATACGCATCTTTTTTCCAATTTCCCTGCTGACATAAATTGTCGCTATCGTATTGGACACCATTGACTCATCCCTAAGTCCGGTACAGTACATCAGCATCTTAAGGTATTTTTCCTTTTCCTCATCAGAAAGCAGAATATATTCCAGATATTCTTCAAATTCCTCCTGGTAAGAACCTTTCTTTAGCTTAGTAAAAATATCGTATTTTTCAATTGCCTCAAATAGCAGACTGCAAGCTTCCTTTTCGTATTTTGTCCCTATATACCGCTCAATCATATGGGGATCAAATTTGTTACCAAACGCCTGCTGCCAAATGTCCATGATTTCAGCGACCTTTAAAATCTCCGTTTCCTTCTTGTATTTGTAAGCAACATTCTGCATCTGCGATGTGTCCACATGATGATATAGAATCATCTTTGATTGTTCCTCTAAGGGAGACAGATATTTCAGAAAAAGATATCCATAGATAGAATGTGGAAGCGGATTCTTCGCTTCAAAGCTAAGTCTCTTTCTTACATCATCTGTTTTGTATGCTCCAATATCATGAAGCACTGCAAGCAGCATAAAATCAGCGATTTCGTATTTCTCATATCCGCCTTTGCATTCCAGCATTTTAGACATGGTGTAGCTGACCCTTATTCCATGCTTTACAAGCGGCTTATCAAGCAGCTTTAAAGTATCACAGATTAAAAGAAAAAGATTTTTACTTGTAATATACTCAATTGCCACTGCCATTCCCTCCTAACGTATTTTTATCACACCAGCTTTTTCTCCATTGGTGTATATCTTATTCCATCACTTGTTTGTTCCGTATCCGTATCGTAGAAGCCAAGCTTATGATAAAAACCAATTGCATACGGCGCTGCATTTACAGTTAAATTGCGAAAGCCTTCCTCCAACAACACATATTTACCTACATAATCAATCAGCGCCCTACCGATTCCTCTTTTATGATATTGTGCATCTACAAACAGCAGGGAAATGTGCGTTTCATTTCGAAGGCTTATCATCCCTATCAGCTTTTTACCATCAAAAGCACAGAAAAGCTGATAGGAGCCCATTACAAACATTCTATGAAGAACAGTATCCGTAATAAAATCCTGAAAACTTTTAATCCCTTCCGTTGCATAATCATTTGCTTCAAAACGCATGAAAGTACGCCATGCCAAAGCCATGGCGTCATCCCATTCATCTCTGTAAGCCGGCCTCACTTGTATTTTCGGCTGTTTTTCCTGTACCTGATAATGCTTAATAATATTCGTCTCTCTTCTTCCCAGTATCATATTCTCCTACTCCTATGGAAGTACTGCATTCTCTAATGGTAATCCTTTTTGTACTGCATCTGCATTTTTCAGAGTAACCTCTGCAATTGC
>JALEWA010000035.1 GCA_022788085.1 Lachnospiraceae bacterium | reverse complement strand
TTATTCGGACTTTCCCTGTTGATATCTTCCATACCTGCTAAAGGAATGGCAGAATGGGTAGCAGGCAACAGTCAGCTGCTTAGTGCTACAATCAATGGTCTGGCAGCAGTGCTGGGTGTTTTATTTGTTCTGCAGGATTTCCTGAAAGAAGTAGCAGTCACGGGTGAAATAGATATTGACAATGGTGTCATAAAACAACTTATAGGCTGGATAAAAAATGGTATAAGGCATAATAAAGATAAGGCATTTGCGCTTGCAGCAGTGGTATCGCTTGGAATCACTTCGGCATTGGGTTTCAATATTCTGATTGAATTGCTTTCCATTCAGTCTGAAAAATATAGTCATGTGGAGGAAGTACAGTACTCCGTTCCTTTGTGGCTGGGACTGATTTTATATGGTCTGATTTCCCCGATTACGGAGGAAATGGTATTTCGAGGCATTACCTATAACCGTATGAAACGGTTCTTCGGTGTGGTTCCCTGCATCATTGTAACCTCCCTGCTTTTTGGCGGATTCCATGCAAATCTTCCACAATTCCTATATGGAACCATTATGGGAGTGTTGATGGCGCTTGTCTATGAATGGGTGAAAAGCTTTGCAGCACCGTTGCTTTTACATATGGCAGCGAATATTGTGGTATTCGTACTGTCATTTGTATCGGGGGAAATGCCGATTGTAAACTGGCTCATGGGAGCCGTTTTTATACTTCTGACCACAGTATTAATTGGTTACCTGTTTTATAAAAGGAGTAAGGAGTAAAACACAAAATTGCATTTTATAAAAATTTCCTCTTTACAAATGAAAAAAAATTTTTTATAATGAAAAAAATTCAATATAGCGTACGAAGCAACCAAAGGCGGTTTATGATAGCGTTTTTTTGGTTGCTTTTTTTATGCATTCTGTCAGACAATATGGAGGGATATATTGAATTAACTAATAATCAGACAATTAGAGAAAACTAACCGAGTTTACAACTAAAAAAATTAGGTGTATATTAAGGAGCAAATCAAAAGCTGGCAGCAAAATGAAAAAGATAGATAGGAGAAAAAGAGATGTTTGATGCAAAAATGAACGTTCCGGAAGCCCCGCTTCACAGAGCAGAATTTGAACATGACAACTGCGGTATTGGTGCTGTTGTTAACATCAAAGGTACAAAGAGCCGTGAAACAGTGGAAAATGCTCTTAAGATCGTAGAGAATCTGGAGCATCGTGCCGGTAAGGACGCAGAAGGTAAGACAGGTGACGGTGTTGGTATTCTTGTGCAGATTTGTCACACGTTCTTCCAGAAGGTTACGAAGCCTCTTGGTATTGAGCTTGGAGGTGAGCGTGAATATGGTATTGGTATGTTCTTCTTCCCACAGGATGAGCTTAAGAGAAATCAGGCTAAGAAGATGTTTGAAATCATCGTGGAGAAGGAAGGCCTGGAATTCCTTGGATGGAGAGAGGTTCCTTGTGTACCGTCAGTACTTGGCCACAGGGCTGTAGAGTGTATGCCTTATATCATGCAGGCATTTATTAAGAAGCCAAATGATGTGGAGAAGGGACTTGATTTCGACAGAAAGCTTTATATTGCAAGACGAGTATTCGAACAAAGTTCTGAGAACACCTACGTCGTTTCTTTAAGCAGCAGAACGATTGTATATAAGGGTATGTTCTTAGTAAAGCAGCTTAGAACCTTCTTCATGGATTTACAGAGTGAGGATTATGAATCAGCAATCGCTATTGTTCATTCCCGTTTCTCTACGAATACGAATCCAAGCTGGGAAAGAGCACATCCAAACCGTTTTATTGTACATAACGGTGAAATCAATACAATCCGTGGTAATGTAGATAAGATGATTGCCCGTGAGGAGAATATGGAATCAGACCATTTAAAGGGTGAATTCTATAAGATTCTTCCTGTAGTCAATGCTTCCGGTTCCGACTCTGCAATGCTTGATAATACATTGGAATTTCTTGTTATGAGCGGTATGGATCTTCCACTGGCTGTTATGATTACGATTCCGGAGCCATGGGCAAATAATAAGACTATGTCACAGAGCAAGAAAGATTTTTATCAGTATTATGCAACCATGATGGAGCCTTGGGATGGACCTGCTTCCATTCTTTTCTCTGATGGAGATGTTATGGGTGCGGTACTTGACCGTAACGGACTTCGTCCTTCCCGTTATTATATTACTTCTGATGATCAGTTGATTCTTTCTTCAGAGGTTGGTGTATTACCAATTGACCCGACCAAGATTGTGAAGAAGGACAGACTCCGTCCAGGTAAAATGCTTCTGGTAGATACGGTAAAGGGAGAAGTTGTTGATGATGATACCTTAAAGGAGCGTTATGCAAAGAGACGTCCTTATGGTGAATGGCTTGATTCTAACCTTGTTACCTTGCATGAACTGAAGATTCCAAATGTAAGAGTGCCGGAGTTCTCCTATGAGGAACGTCAGAGAATGCAAAAGGCTTTTGGTTATACCTATGAGGAGCTTAAGACAAGCATTCTTCCAATGGCTAGAAATGGTGCAGAAGCAATTGCAGCTATGGGTGTTGATACGGCAATTCCACCTCTTTCCAAGAGTCATCATCCGTTATCTCATTACTTCAAGCAGTTGTTTGCACAGGTTACGAATCCTCCTATCGATGCGATTCGTGAAGAGGTTGTAACCTCTACCAGTGTATACATCGGAAAAGAAGGAAATATCCTGGAGGATACAGAACGCAACTGCCATTTGCTTAAGGTTAATAATCCGATTCTGACAACAACGGACTTACTTAAGATAAAGAATATGAATAAAGAAGGCTTTAAGGCAGTAGAGATTCCGATTACGTATTATAAGAACACTAGCCTTGAGAAAGCCATTGACCGATTATATGTAGAGGTAGACAGAGAGTATCGTGATGGTGCTAATATCATTATTCTGTCAGACCGTGGTGTAGATGAGAACCATGTGGCAATTCCTTCCCTTCTTGCTGTTTCTGCTATTCAAAAGCATTTGGTTCGTACCAAGAAGAGAACCAGTGTTGCGTTGATACTGGAATCTGCAGAACCAAGAGAGGTGCATGATTTTGCAACCTTACTTGGCTATGGTGCAAGTGCTGTTAACCCATATCTTGCACAGGAGTCTATTAAGGAACTGATTGATAATGGAATGCTTGATAAGGATTATCATGCAGCAGTAGATGATTATAATAATGCAATCCTTCATGGAATCGTAAAAATTGCTTCCAAGATGGGTATTTCCACGATTCAGTCATATCAGGGCTCACAGATTTTTGAAGCAATCGGAATTGATTATGATGTGATCAACAAATATTTTACAAACACCGTATGCCGTGTAGGTGGCGTAACCTTAAAGGATATTGAGAAGCAGGTGGATGATTTACATTCTCTTGCATTTGATCCGCTTGGTCTGGCAACAGATTTGACACTTGATAATCCGGGACAGCACAAGGCAAGAAGTGGTGCAGAGGAGCATTTATACAATCCTGCAACCATTCATTTACTGCAGCAGTCTACCAGACTTGGTGATTATGACATGTTCAAGCAGTATACAGCGCTTGTCAATGATGAAACAAGTATCAAGAACTTAAGAGGTCTGATGGAATTCAACTATCCGAAGAAGGGAGTTCCTATCGAGGAGGTTGAAAGTGTAGACAGCATTGTTACCAGATTTAAGACAGGTGCAATGTCCTATGGTTCCATCTCAAAGGAGGCTCATGAGACACTTGCCATTGCGATGAATACTCTGCATGGAAAATCAAACAGTGGTGAAGGTGGTGAGGATCCTGAAAGAATGGTAATCGGTCCTGATGGAATTAACCGTTGTTCTGCAATTAAGCAGGTAGCAAGTGGACGTTTCGGTGTAACAAGCAGATATCTTGTAAGTGCACAGGAAATTCAGATTAAGCTGGCACAGGGAGCAAAACCGGGTGAAGGAGGACACTTACCGGCTGGTAAGGTATATCCATGGATTGCTAAGACAAGACATTCAACGCCGGGTGTAGGATTAATCTCTCCACCACCTCATCATGATATTTACTCCATTGAAGACTTGGCACAGTTGATTTATGACTTAAAGAATTCCAATACGGCTGCAAGAATCAGTGTAAAGCTGGTATCTGAGGCAGGTGTAGGTACAGTCGCAGCAGGTGTTGCAAAGGCCGGTGCGCAGGTAATCCTGATTTCCGGTTATGATGGAGGTACCGGTGCGGCACCAAAGAGCTCTATCCATAATGCCGGACTTCCATGGGAGCTTGGTCTTGCAGAAACACATACAACACTGATTCAGAATGGACTTCGTAATAAGGTTCGTATTGAAACAGATGGTAAGCTGATGAGTGGTCGTGATGTTGCCATTGCAGCAATCCTTGGTGCAGAAGAATTTGGTTTTGCAACAGCTCCATTAGTAACCATGGGATGTGTCATGATGCGTGTATGTAATCTTGATACCTGTCCGGTTGGTGTTGCAACACAGAATCCGGAGCTTCGTAAGCGCTTCAAAGGAAAACCTGAATATGTCATCAACTTCATGCGTTTTATTGCACAGGAGCTTCGTGAATATATGGCAGAGCTTGGTGTAAGAACGGTTGATGAGTTAGTCGGAAGAACAGATCTTTTGAAGATTAAAGATAATCTGCCGGAGGGAACAACAAAGCTTGATTTGAGCCAGATTCTCAACAATCCTTATGAGAAGGAGAAGGCAGTCTTTGATCCAAAGCAGGTATTTGATTTTGAATTAGAAAAGACTTTGGATGAGCGTGTTCTGTTAAAGCAGCTCGATAAGGCATTGCAGACAGGCCAGAAGAGAAGCATTGAAGTAGATGTCAACAATACGGACAGAACATTTGGTACAATCCTTGGTTCTGAGATTACAAAACGTTTTGATGATAAGCTGGAAGAAGATACCTTCCGTGTACTATGTAACGGTGCAGGAGGACAGAGCTTTGGTGCATTTATTCCAAAGGGCTTGACCTTAGAGCTGATCGGTGATTCCAATGACTACTTTGGAAAAGGCTTGTCAGGTGGTAAACTGATTGTCTATCCTCCAAAGGGAAGCCATTTCAAACAGGATGAGAACATCATTATCGGTAACGTGGCACTTTATGGTGCAACAAGTGGTAAGGCATTTATCAATGGTGTTGCAGGTGAGCGTTTCTGCGTTCGCAACTCTGGTGCAAATGCCGTTGTAGAAGGTGTTGGTGATCATGGCTGTGAATATATGACAGGTGGTCGTGTTGTCGTACTTGGTTCCACCGGAAAGAACTTTGCAGCAGGTATGAGTGGTGGTATCGCTTATGTTCTTGATGAAGATAATGACTTGTATATGAGAGTCAATAAGGAAATGGTTTCCATGAGCGAGATTACGAATAAATATGATGTTATTGAGCTTAAGGAAATGATTCAGGAGCATGTCGCTGCTACGAATTCAGAAAAAGGTAAACTGATTCTGGATAACTTTGGGGAATATCTGCCGAAGTTCAAGAAGATCATTCCTTTTGATTATGACAGAATGTTAAAGACCATTGTTCAGATGGAGGAAAAAGGTCTCAGTGCTGAGCAGGCACAGATTGAAGCATTCTACGCTAACGCAAAGAAGTAATGAACACGGTTAGGATCAATCATAACCGATTGGCATAGATTATGGAAAGGCATGGATATTGATATGGGAAAGCCAACAGGATTTTTAGAATATGATAGAAAAACCTCTACAGCAGAAATGCCAAAGGAGAGAATCAAGCATTTTAATGAGTTCCATACGCACCTCTCCATGGAGGAACAGCGCAAACAGGGCGCAAGATGTATGGAATGCGGTGTTCCATTCTGTCAGGCAGGAATGACGATTGCAGGGATGACCTCAGGTTGTCCTCTGCATAATCTGGTTCCGGAATGGAATGACCTTGTATATACCGGAAATTGGGAAAGAGCATATAACCGTCTGAAAAAGACGAATAATTTCCCGGAGTTTACATCACGTGTATGTCCTGCATTATGTGAAAATGCATGTACATGCGGACTGAACGGAGATGCAGTAGCAACAAAAGAAAATGAATATGCGATTATCGAAAATGCATATGAAAAGGGATATGCAGCGGCAAAACCACCAAAGGTTCGCACCAATAAGACAGTAGCTGTTATCGGAAGTGGACCATCAGGACTTGCTGTTGCAGACCAGCTTAATAAGCGTGGACACAATGTAACCGTATTTGAAAGAAGTGACCGTGTCGGTGGACTTTTGATGTATGGAATTCCGAATATGAAGCTGGAAAAGCATATCATTGACCGTAAGATTAAGATTATGGAAGAGGAAGGTATCAAGTTTGTAACAAATGCAGACATCGGCAAGGATGCAAAGAGCAAAAAGTTAATTGAAGGATTTGACAGAGTCGTTCTTTGCTGCGGTGCATCTAATCCAAGAGATATCAATGCTCCCGGACGTGATGCGAAGGGAATCTATTTTGCAGTAGATTTCTTAAAGGGAGTGACAAAGAGTCTGCTTGATTCTAATCTTGCAGATGGTAATTTCGTTTCCACCAAGGGTAAGAATGTTGTCATCATCGGTGGTGGTGATACAGGTAATGACTGTGTTGGAACTTCTATCCGTCTTGGTGCAAAGTCTGTAACACAGATTGAGATGATGCCAAAGGCTCCTGATAAAAGAGCAGACAACAACCCATGGCCGGAATGGCCGAAGGTCTGCAAGACAGACTATGGTCAGGAGGAAGCCATTGCCATGTTTGGTCATGATCCCAGAATTTATGAATCAACGGTTAAGGAATTCATAAAGGATAAGAATGGTAATCTGAAAGCAGTAAAGATTGTGAAGCTTGCCTGGGAAAAGGATGCAGAAACCGGAAGAATGAACATGAAAGAGGTTGCAGGAAGTGAACAGGTGCTTGATGCAGAAGTTGTTCTTATTGCAGCAGGTTTCCTTGGAAGTCAGAAGTATGTAACCGATGCTTTCAAGGTTGAACTCGATGGCAGAACCAATGTAAAGACTGCCCCGGGTAAATATAAGACCAGCGTGGAGAATGTCTTCACCGCAGGTGATATGCACACCGGACAGTCCCTTGTCGTAAAAGCAATCCGCCAAGGCCGTGAATGTGCCCGCGAAGTCGACGAAAGCTTAATGGGATATACAAACATGTATATCCAATAGAACTGCAAAAAATAAGAGAAGTAATCCGAGCAAGCTTGCTTGCAGAGGATTACTTCTCTTATTTTTTATAGGGCTTTGCCCAACAGCGAGATGGAACGAAGTGGAATCGAGCTGGCAGTTCTATTGTAGTAAATCATTCCAGGGCTTTGCCCTTTAGTGCTTTATTTTAAATCCAAAAGCGAAAAATCAATTTCCAAATCTTCATAAATATGTGCCTGTACAGTATCGGCAAGCGTATAGTCCTCAACAAAATCCTCTTCAAAGAAATATACGGTAACTGCATTCTTTGCCTGATCAATCATCCAGTATTCACGTACTCCGGCAGAACGGTATTTGAATAGCTTTATAGAACGATCCATACGTTTGCTGGAAGGAGAGACAACCTCAATAATCCAGTCGGGTGCACCGTTACATCCATGCTCGTCAAGTTTATCCCTGTCACAGATAACAGAAATATCAGGCTCAACGTAGTTGGTATCATCCTGATTCAAGAATACAGCAAATGGAGCAGGATACACTTCACAAGTTCCATTTTTCCCTGCAATATAGTTTCCAATAGCCATAGACATAAACTGAATGATTTTCTGATGAATCCTGCTTGGTGGAGCCATATCATATATCTGACCATCTATCAATTCTGCACGTTTCCCATTAGGCAAAGCATAAATATCTTCTAATGTATAATATTTTTCATGTGGTAATGGCATAAAACCCCTCCTTACATTTTTCTTATAAAGAAAGTATATCATACCAGGAAGAAAAATACTATGATAGTTACCTTCCTGCATTATGTCTTCTCACGGACTTAGCAGTAAATGCTAAGTCCTGTCTGAATAGTAACTACGATTCCGCTTTCTCCTTCAGAAAATCATATTGTGACATAAACAGCTTATAGTACTCTCCCTGTTGCGCAAGCAGTTCATCATGATTTCCTTTTTCCAGAATGGTTCCTTTATCCACATACATGATACAATCGGCATTCTTAATCGTAGAAAGTCTGTGTGCAATGATGAAGGAGGTACGACCTTCCAAGAGCTTATTCAAGCCCTGTTGTAACAGGATTTCGGTTTCTGTATCAATACTTGAGGTTGCTTCATCAAGAATCAGGATTGCCGGATTCTCTAACAAGGCTCTTGCAAAGCTGATAAGCTGTCGTTGTCCTGCAGACAGACGGCTTCCGCGTTCGTTAACCTGTGTCTGATAGCCATTTTCAAGATTCATAATGAAATCATGGGCACATACTGTTTTCGCAGCCTGAATAACCTCTTCATCCGTAGCAGTCAGATTACCATAGCGGATATTGTCCATAATCGTTCCGGAGAAGATGAAGCTGTCCTGCATCATGATACCCATCTGCTTTCTTAAGGACTTTAAGGTTGCTTTTGAGATATCGTGCCCGTCAATAAAGATTTCGCCGGAATCTACATTGTAGAAGCGGCTGATTAAGTTAACTATGGTTGATTTCCCTGCGCCGGTTGGACCAACGATAGCATAGGTTTCACCAGGCTTTACGGTAAAGTTAACCTTATTTAATATCTGTACACCATCCTCATAGCTAAAGCATACATCATGGAAGGTAACCTCACCTTTGATGGGAGGAATATCTGTTGCATCAGGAGCATCCTTAACGCGGACAGGCTCATCAATAGTTTCGAAAATTCTCTCCAGATATGCAATAGCCGTTAACAGCGAATTGTAGAAGGAGGCAAGTGTATTGATTGGCTCCCAGAATCTTGAAATATAGGAAGAGAAGGCAATCAGGATACCGGTAGTTACGCCATAAAGATTGCCGGAAATCCAGCTGATACCAATCACATAAATAAATGCCGTTGTTACTGTAGAAATGGAATCAATACAAGGCCACATCAGAAAGTTGTATTTCACGGCAACCATCCATGCATCACGGTAATTACCACTTAAACGGTTAAAAATGGATGTATTTTCTTTTTCACGTACAAAGGACTGTGTAACACGGATACCATTAATGCTTTCTGCAATATAGGCGGTCAGATTAGATTGTTTATTGCTTTGAATCTGCCATGCCTTTCGCTGTCTTTTCTTAACAGCAATGACAACAACTGCCAATACAGGAAGTCCACACAGACAAATCAGGGTAAGCTTTGTGTGAATGGAAAACATAAAGATTAATATAAAAATCAGGTTACACATATCGGTTATCGTATTAATGATACCATTTGACAGCAAATCACTTAGGCTGTTTACATAGTTGACAACACGAACCTGAATCTTGCCATGTGGTCTTTCATCATAGTAGGAAAATGGAAGCTCCTGCAAATGGCAGAAGAGATCACTTCTGATCTGATGAACAATATTTTGACCGATTCGGCTTGTGATTCGGATTTTTAGCCGGATGCATATACATGCATATAGGATAATAATCAAAGTCACAATTGTAACCCGGATAATGGCATCAATATCCTTGTTGGGAATATATTCGTCCATAATCTTCATAATGAAGGTAGGAAAAAGCATAGTCAGGGCAGAGGAGGATAGCATAAGGAATAGTGCAAGGACAAGCTGCCCGGCATAAGGTTTCACATAATGTACAAGTCGTTTTAGCTGATTGAAGTCAAATTTGTCTTCCATTACTTCGTCAACATCATATTTATTTCTTGCCATGCTCCTCACCTCCTTTTATATATTGCTCATATTCACCATACTGATGGCGGAATACGGTTGCATAGTAGCCGTTGTTTGCAAGTAATTCCTCATGAGTTCCCTGTTCTACGATTTGACCTTCATTCAGAACAAGGATTAGGTCAGCATCTTTTATAGAAGAAATTCTATATGCCACAATGAAAATAGTACATTTATGGTCTATGGCGTTTAACTGTTTCTGGATATAGCTTTCCGTTTCCATATCCACGGCAGAAGTAGTATCATCAAGAATCAAAATGGACGGTTCCTTTAATAAGGCTCTTGCAAGAGAGATTCTCTGCTTCTGCCCGCCTGATAAGCCAACACCACGTTCTCCAACAATGGTATCATATCCATCCGGCATCTCTTGAATGAAGGAATCAGCATCTGCCATGACAGCAGCCTTTTTTACATCTTCAAATGGACAGTCAGGTCGACTGTAGGCAATGTTTCCCTCCACGGTATCAGAAAATAGAAAAACATCCTGCATTGCCATACCAATATTCTGACGTAGATTATACAGGTCAAGGTCTTTTACGTTGACACCATCAACCAGAACTTCACCGTCCGTGACATCATAAAAACGGCAGAGAAGATTCATAATGGTAGATTTACCGGAACCCGTAGAACCAAGAATACCAACGGTCTGACCGCTTTTGACCTCGAAGCTTACGTTACGGATAATATCTTCATCATCAGCACTGTAGGAAACATTGCGGAAGGTAACATCGCCGGAAAGCTGTTTGCGTTTGATGCCACTCTTTGGGCGTTTTACATTTGGCTCTTCACTGTAGGTTGCATAGATCTTCTCTACAGAAGTGGTAAAACGCTGGATGTCATTGATTCTCCAGCCAATCTGACGAAGCGGATTCGTAAGCATCCATAAATATCCATTTACCGTTACATAGTTTCCAAGAGTCATATTTCCTTTGATTACCATGATACTTCCAATCAGCATCAGAATTACAGTCAGCATATTTGACAGGAACTCGAATTGTGGAACATACTTTGTCCAGATTTCAGCTGCTGCAAGTTCGGCATCGCGATATGCATCATTTTCCTTATTAAATTTTTCTATCTCATAATCCTCTTTGGAGAATGCTTTTACGACACGGTTACCACTGACATTTTCCTGTACAAAGGTATTAAGGGAAGAAAACTGCTCACGAATCTTTTGAAAGCGTGGTCTGCCGTTCTTTGTCTGGCTGATGGTAACGGCGGCAGCGAATGGAAGAACGATGCACATGCAGAGTGCAAGCTGCCAGCTTACCGTGAAAATCATAATCAGTGCAAAGAAGAACAGGAATACATTTTCATAAACCTGATAGATAACAAATGCAATAAAGTGACGAATAGCATCCATATCACCTGTCTGCCGGCTCAGTAAATCACCGGTTCTCTTCTTATTATAGAAGTTAAAGTCCTCCTGAAGAAGCTTGCGGTATACTGTATCACGCATGGAGAATAGCACATCCTGAGAGCAAGTCTCAAAAATGACCTGTGACCAGTAACGGCATAGCCCACGGATGACAGTAATTACAACAAGAAGTGCAATAAGCTTTGGCAAAAGGTCATACTGCCCTCCGGTAATGACATCATCAACAATGGAACCGGATACAATAGGCTTTACAATGGCAAGCACGGAAATAAAGGTAACCAGTACCAGACCAAAGAGCATTCTTGCATTATGCTTCTTGAGAAAGGAATAGAACCATGAAAAAGCAGTCATAATAAAATCCCCCGTATAAAAAATATAGTAAATAGAGTGTCAATTGATTACTATTATAGTCAATAAGAATACAATTAGGAAGTCGAAAAATATTATATTTAGATACAATTATTGTGAAATTCTATCTTTTTGCAGGCGATTGTGTATAGATGTGAAATTAAGCTTTACGAACTGGAAGTTAATCTTGCACATTATCAAATTCTAAAATTTACTATTGAACATCGAACATATGTGTGATATTATAATAACAAACAAATGTTCTAAATGCAAGAGGAAAATAGAAAGGGCATGGTAATGATGGAGCATGCAATAAGTATAGATAAGAAACCAACAGAATTAAGAGAAAGAGTAACAAGTGAAAATTATATATTAGAATCCTTCACACAGCGCCGGCAGACAATCATGGATAAGCTTAAGATTCTTACAGATGCAGCCAAATATGATGTATCGTGCAGTTCGTCAGGAGTTGAACGTAAGGGTAATGGAAGAGATATCGGAACCTGCTCGGCAGCGGGAATCTGTCATAGCTTTTCTGCTGATGGACGGTGCATATCCCTGCTAAAGATTCTCTTCTCTAATGAATGTGCATATGATTGTAAGTATTGTGTGAACCGAAGGAGCAATGATGTACCCCGGGCAACCTTTACCCCGGACGAAGTGTGTGAGCTTACGATGAACTTTTATCGTAGGAATTATATAGAAGGATTGTTTTTAAGCTCTGGAATTGTCGGCAATCCTAATTATACCATGGAGTTGATTTATGAAGCGATATATAAGCTTCGCAATGTGCATCGCTTTCGTGGCTATATCCATGTAAAAGGAATACCGGGAGCGGATCCGCTCCTCATTCAGAAGATTGGATATCTTGTAGATAGAATGAGTGTGAATCTTGAGCTTCCTACCGCAGATGGGTTGAAGAAGCTTGCGCCTAATAAGCACAGGAAAAAAATACTGGCACCTATGCGACAGATTCAACAGGGAATCAAACAGGCAAAGAACGAGATTGCTCTGTATAAGAATGCACCGGAATTTGTTCCCGGAGGACAGTCCACGCAGATGATTATAGGAGCTACACCGGAAAGTGACTATCAGATTATGATGGTGACACAGGGGTTATATGATAATTTTGCACTTAAGAGAGTATACTATTCTGCTTATATTGGAATTAATGAGGATAAGGAACTTCCTGCACTCTCAAATGGAACACCTCTTTTACGGGAGCACCGTTTGTATCAGGCAGACTGGCTGCTTCGATTTTATCATTTTAAGGCAGAGGAGCTTTTAAGCGAGAAGAAGCCTAATTTTAATATTTTATTAGATCCGAAATGCGATTGG
>JALEWA010000009.1 GCA_022788085.1 Lachnospiraceae bacterium | reverse complement strand
ATTTTCGACAGTTTTTCTGCTAATTTTAAAGACTCCTCTTCGCTCTCATTTGCAACATATTCTGATACTTTAGATGGCATAAGCAATGTCCTTACAAGTGCAATCAGTAACAGAATGACCAAAACTATGAATATGGCAGGAATAATCAATAATATTTTCATTTGGCTTCTCCTCCATCTGCTGTTGTCTTCTTTTTATAAAAAAGATATGCTACCCCAACAGCAATAGCTCCTGATGGTACTATCATAAAGCTTGTTGAACCGATAAGCGAAGGAACAAGTATAAAAAGTACACTCATGATAATAAGTGGAAATACGGCAATCTGCATATTCTTGCGATAATATTTGTATGCCATTGCACCAAACAGAGCCGGTACAACATTGTCAAACGCCGGCTGCAATGCCGGATTTTGCAGAACAGGCTGCAACGGAACCATTAATAACACTCCTACTGCCAAAACAACTATTGTTACAAGTGAAGAAGTCGCAATGGAAATGGTTGAAACAATGTGACTAAACTTACGATTCTTCCAATTATATGAGTACGCTTGCTGTAATTCATCCATTCTGTATTTTCATTCTTATTCTGTTCCATGAAAGACACTCCTTATCAAAACAATCCTATGGCCGCCGCTGCAGCCATACCTGCTATCATGCTTCCTGCGATTGAAAAGCTTTCAATCCAGGCAAGCTTCTTCCTGTTCATAAGCTGTATAAATACTGCCATGACAATAGCTGACACGGCCATGACAATAAGTGGTGTACTGTCTCCGCTAAATGTAAAAACTCCATTTTCAGAAACAAAGCCTCCAAGATATCGTCCTATGTATGTGCTTACGAGTCCGATAAACATGGCTGTCATCGCCGTATCTCCAAAGCCTGCCGATGAGGAATTCCCTGGTGTACTCAATTTTCTGGTGTATCTTTTATTCAGGAAAATCGAAAGTACCATCCCCCACATGATACAAATACTCATAAGCAAGGCAATTGTTGTAAATGCGGATGGTGTCATTTCTGATGCCGATAATGTAGATATTCCGGCCTGTTCTGCCGCAGCCTGCGCTATCTGCGTTTCATAATGAAGTGCCCCTATAACAGAGAGTCTCAACCACGGAAGCGGTGTACCCAAACTACCCGAAAGGGCTACAACCCCTAAAAGTATCCCAACACTTGGCAAAAAAGAAAACGTTGCACTCGAAACGATTGTTCGTTTCATCTTTGTTGTATCCATTCCCATTGCTTTTCCTGCTTTATACGCACGCACAAGAAAAACCACACAAACAGCTGCAACAAAAGCAACAATCGCACCGCATATGAGATACATTGGTGCACTATTTAATTTGTTTAAAATTGACATTGCATTTCCTCCCCTTATATTATTTTGCAAATCTAATTCCTTCTCACCTTATCATCCCCATAATCGGCTTCACCATATATCCGACTATGAGGTCTATCATAAATACGATTCCCAAGGGAATCATCATCGCCTCCAAGATTTCCCCAGTTCCATATTTCTACGTTATAGTCCCACAATCTCAATCCATTTCCCAGATGAAACATCAGCCAGCCGACCGCGAATTCAAGTCCTCCTGAAACAAGAGCGCTCCCCAGGAAAACAGTAACCGGTGACTCCTTCTCCATACATCGGTCTCATCGTAAATACCCTATATCCCGACCAAGTTATTATGGTACCCAGTATCTGATTACCTGTACTATCTTTTCCTGTCTGACCGTCACTACCGTATTATTACAGCAAAATACACCATTTTCATTCTCAAGTGCCTCTTTCAGTCCTTCTACATCGGAAACTACTCCATCAGGCTCTTTTTCCCAATCCTCATGATCCTCAAAAGTCATATCATCCGCTAATGGAATGGAAATCGTTCCTACCACATAATAAACAGGGTAATCATTCATGGTAACTGTCCGGTACAGACCATCATCTTCTGTAAGTTCAATTCCATTGTTTTCAATACCGCCATTGATGCTTATATATCCATACTCCGGATTCCTCTCCACGCTTTCTACATCTATAACCTCATTGCAGACTTGAATCTGATCGCCTGATTCCAGATTGTCAATCGCTTCCTTCTCATATCTGTCATATTCGTATACTTCTACTGTCAGTTCATAGCTATTCTCGCCTTTTACTAAGTCCTTAGCCTCAAAACCTACAGAATATCCACCATCAGCCAACGCATCCTCAGCACTTGCAAGAGGGTATAAAGGACATATCAGCTTGTCATTTGTATCTTCGGTCGCCTGAACAGTTTTTATCTGATCGTCCGTCTCTGTTGTCGTCACCTCTAACTGAATTTCTGTCTCCGGTATGCGTTTCTTCTCTGTTGATGCGGATGAACCACAGGCAGTAGTTGTTAACGCAACAAATGATGTTCCCATAAGCACTGCAAACAAAGCATTTTTTATCATTTTCATAAATAACCTTTCCTCCATTATCTTTTCGCTAACATAGTTATATCATATCACTTTCATTATACAAACAATGGAACGATTTCCTGACTTTCCACATTCGCCAGGCCCCTGGTAGTCATTTTCAGCTTTGGAATTACCGGAAGACTTACAAATGCCATCGTCATAAATGGCTCAATGTTCTCCGGCACACCAAGGCTATAGACTGCGCGACGGATATCTTCATTCTCTCTTGCAGCCTCAGCGGCAGAAAGCTGGCTCATAAGCCCGGCAACCGGCAAAGGCATTTCAGCAAGAATTTCTCCATCTGCTACTACGATAAGTCCCCCACCCAGCGTACGAATACGGTTTGCTGCAATCGTCATATCTTCCTCGTTTGCCCCAATGACAATCAGGTTATGGGAATCATGTGATACAGAGGAAGCGATTGCCCCCTTCTTCATGCCAATACCGGATATAAAGCCGAGGCCGATATGTCCTGTGGAAAGGTGGCGTTCTACCACGGAAATCTTAAGAATATCCCTCTCAATGTCTACTCCGTTCCTATGTTCAAAATCAATCTCTGTAATCATCTCTTCTGTAAGAAGCTGATCAGGAATCGTCTTTATAACACGACAGAACCTGCCTTTTGGCTCGATATGGAAATTTTCCTTACGCAGTTCATTCAGGCAGAAGGAATTTCGTACTGTCTTCCAGATATCATGACGAATCGAAGGCTCTTGAAACTCCACAAGCCTGCCATTGTCTACTACCTTTCTGCCATGATAAATGACATCACATACCTCCACTTTATCAAGATCAGAAAGCACAAGAATATCAGCCATGTATCCGGGCGCAACCGCACCAACATTACGAAGTCCAAAGCACTGCGCAGCCTGAATCGTTGCCATCCGGATACCTGTAATCGCAGATTTTCCAGCTTCTACAGCTTTCCTTATTATACCATCAATATGACCTTTTTCAAGTAAATCAGCAGGATGACGGTCATCCGTTACCAAAAGACAGCGTCGTGACCATGGTTCATCAAAAAGAGGAAGCAGGTCTGACAGATTCCTTGCTGCTGTTCCCTCGCGTATCATCACCCACTGTCCTTTGCGGATACGCTCCTTTGCTTCATCGGCAGAAGAGCATTCATGGTCATCCTGAATTCCTGCTGCTATATACTGGTCAAGTGCTTTCCCGGAAAGTAATGGTGCATGACCATTTACCAGTTTTCCGCACTCATGTGCATCTTCAATCTTCTGAAGCACTTTTTTATCATTCGCAAGTACTCCCGGATAGTTCATCATCTCACCCAACCCAAGAACACGTGGATGCTTATATAATGGTCGTATATCCCGAGCCTCAAGGCTTGCTCCTGCCTCATCAAGTGATGTTGCCGGTACACAGGAAGGAACCACCATATAAACAGTCATGGGAATGTTCTCACTTCCCTCCAGCATATATGCAATTCCTGACATACCACTCACGTTTGCTATCTCATGCGGGTCTGCCACAACTGCCGTTGTTCCATGAGG
>JALEWA010000249.1 GCA_022788085.1 Lachnospiraceae bacterium | reverse complement strand
GCATCTAAGCGTGAAGCCCCCCTCAAGATGAGATATCCCTCACACAAAGTGAGTAAGACCCCTTGAAGACGACGAGGTAGATAGGGCATGGGTGTAAGTACAGCAATGTACTGAGCTGAATGTCACTAATAGGTCGAGGGCATATCCTGGAAGGTAAGTTTGGATTGTTTGGAACGGAAGAAGAGAGAGATCTGTGTGTTCGGTTTTGAAGGAATACGAATGTAAAGTCTTGTATGGTTTGCAAGGCTTTTTTTTTATTCGGCATAGAAGCGGCGCAGAATATTGCTTTGAGATATTTTCTGTCAGTGAAAATTGCTGGCATGAATCGTTGTCTTTCCACCACAATAATGATATACTGTAGGTAGACTAAAGGAAAATTTGGAGGATAGCTATGCAGAACATAATGAAATTACAAAACGGTAGTGATATTAGAGGAATTGCCTGTGAGGGTGTTGAAGGGGAATCAGTCAATTTAACACAAGAAGCAGGTAATCTGATAGGTGCTGCTTTTGCAAAATGGCTTGCAGATAAGAAGAATAAGGATGTTCATGAACTGAGAATCGGAATTGGTCATGATTCCAGAATTACAGCGAATAGTTTATATCAGGCTGCTGCAATGGGAATGGTCGCAGTAGGTGCAAAGGTATATTACTGTGGACTCGTTTCCACTCCTTCTATGTTCATGACAACTGTATTTGATGAATTTACATTTGATGGTTCCGTTATGATTACAGCAAGCCATCTTCCATTTAATAGAAATGGATATAAGTTTTTTGACCGTGATGGCGGATTAGAGCATGATGATATTACAAAGATTCTTGAAATTGCGTCAGAAATGAACTATACAGAGGCTGACTTATCAGGAGTTGAAGAGGTAGACAGCATTTCTGTATATTGTAACTTCTTACAGGATAAGATAAGAAAGAGTATTCAGGCTCAAAATTATGAGAAACCATTAGAAGGATTACATGTTGTTGTAGATACTGGAAATGGAGCTGGCGGATTTTTTGTAGAAAAAGTATTGAAGCCTCTTGGCGCTGATACATCAGGAAGTCAATTCCTGGAACCGGATGGCCATTTCCCCAATCATATTCCTAATCCTGAGAATAAACAGGCAATGGAAGCAATTAAGAGTGCGGTATTAAGCAATAAAGCAGATTTAGGAATTATATTTGATACAGATGTGGACAGAATGTCGGCAGTACTTCCAAATGGTGAAGAAGTAAACAGAGATGCGATTATTGCCATGATGACAGCAATTATTGCCAAGGATTATCCGGGTGGTACGATTGTTACAGACTCCGTTACAAGTGACAGACTTACCAGATTTATAGAAAGTATTGGTATGAAGCAGCATAGATATATGCGAGGATATAAAAATGTTATCAATGAGTCAATTCGTTTGAATAAGGAAGGAATAGTTTCACCACTTGCTATCGAAACGTCAGGTCATGGTGCTTTGAGCGAGAATTATTTCCTGGATGATGGTGCATATATGGCTGTGAAACTTTTGATAGCACTTGCAAAAGCTGCAAAGGAAGGAAAAGCACTTGCTTCTTTTATTGAAACACTGGAAAAGGGTTTTGAAGAAAGAGAATACCGTTTTAAGATAGAAGGAGAAGATTTTAAATCATATGGACAGCAGGTATTAAAGACATTTGAAGAGAGAGCAAAGGAAAAAGGTTACCAGATTGCTCCTAATTCTTATGAAGGAATAAGAATTACATTCGATTCAGACGAAGTAAAAGGTTGGCTGCTTCTTCGCATGTCGCTTCATGATCCGCAGATGCCATTAAATGTCGAGGGAGTAAGAGAGGGTGATTGTGATCGCTTGTATCAGATTGTAAAAGAGCTGGTAACCGGATTTGATCGTCTTGTATTACCACAGTAGATTAACTTTAGCTACCAAAATAGAAGCAGAAGTGATGGGAAGAAAGAGGAGAAAATAGCTATGAGAATCGGAATGGGATATGATGTACACAAATTAGTGACTGGCAGAGCGTTAATCATGGGTGGAGTGGAGATCCCATATGAACTGGGATTATTAGGCCATTCCGATGCGGATGTATTATTGCATGCTATCATGGATGCTTTACTGGGAGCAGCGGCGCTTGGTGATATCGGAAAGCATTTTCCTGATTCTGATCCGGCATATAAGGGAATTTCAAGTATTCTCTTATTAGAGAAGGTTGGAGAATTATTAGAAGAAAATATGTTTTTGATTGAGAATATTGATGCTACTATTATTGCGCAGGCTCCCAAAATGCGTCCTTACATTGATACAATGCGTAAAAATATTGCTGATGCACTCAAAATTGATATTTCACAGGTGAATGTAAAGGCAACGACAGAGGAGGGGCTTGGATTTACCGGTGAAGGAAAAGGAATCTCTTCACAGGCAATTTGTATGCTGACATCTCCAAGAGAGCTATATTCTGAGGACGTGGAAAAAAGAGGCTGCGCAGGTTGTTCTGGATGTCCCAATGTAGAAAAATAGATTGTGAAATTTGCTTATCATGATGAAGGTATTGAATAGTTACAATATTAAATTATTTCGGAAAAGAGGTAAAAGGTATGTCTATGATTACAACACCACATATTAATGCAGAAGCTGATGCTTTTGGAAAGACCGTGTTAATGCCGGGAGATCCGCTTCGTTCCAAATTTATTGCAGAAAATTATCTTGAAAATGCACAGCTTGTCAATAATGTCAGAGGTATTCAGGGCTATACGGGTACGTACAAAGGAATCAAGGTAAGTGTTATGGCAAGTGGAATGGGTATGCCAACAATTGGCATTTATTCGTATGAGCTTTATAATTTCTTTGGAGTAGAAAATATCATGAGAGTAGGCTCTACCGGCGCTTTGCAAGAGCAGGTAAAGGTAAGGGATATTGTTTTTGGAATGGGAGCATGTACAAATTCTAATTATGCAAGTCAGTTTGGACTTGCAGGTACCTTTGCACCAATTGCAAGTTATCCATTGATGAAGGAAGCAATTTCACAGGCTGAAAAGCTTGGGGCAAGTTATCATGTTGGAAATGTGTTATCTTCAGACAGCTTCTATACAGATAATGGTAAGACTGCAAATGAGAATTGGCAGAAGATGGGTGTTCTTTGTATTGAGATGGAAGCAGCAGCATTATATATGAATGCCGCAAGAGCAGGAAAGAACGCATTGGCAATTCTGACCGTATCAGACCACATGATTACAGGGGAAGAAACAACGGCAGAAGAGAGACAGACTTCTTTTACACAAATGATGGAAATTGCTTTAAATACTGCAGTCAGTCTTGAAAAATAATTTTACGGTAGAAAAAGATTTTCACTCGTTACTGGAACGAAGTGAACAGTAACGAAACATGTTTTGAAGGAATTGGAACCGGCAAAACAGTTGACAAAATCAAGGAAATTGCATATTCTATATTATAGTTAGAAAGTAACTGTTCAACAGGTCTGCGCATTTATTGCGTTGATCACGAGAAAGAGATACATAGAATAAAAGGCTTAGAACGGAAGAGTAAGTAATTGGAAGCCATACAGAGAGAAAATGTCACCGGCTGAGAGCATTTTCAGGAAAGAGGATTACCCAAGTGCATCCGGGAGCTGATGTCGTGAGCGCTGAAGATTTCTTATAGAAGAGATGCTGGCAGGTAGCGGGATACGAGTTACACGCGTTAAGTGTCAGAGTATTGGACAGTAGTCCTTTAGTAGAGTGGAACCGCGGATAAATTCGTCTCTTAAGATGAATTTATCCGTTTTTTGTATAATAGGCAATTATTGTAAATGCGTACCACAACGAATGGTATAGCCTGGTTGATATGTCTTTTCAGGAGGCAAGTATATGGGATGGATAAAAAGTATTCAAAATGAAATAAAGGTAATTCGGGAAAGAGATCCGGCAATCCATTCTGATATGGAGGTCTTTTTGTATCCTAGCTTTAAGGTAATGCTTCATTATCGTATTGCACATAAGTTATATTTGAAGAAGCATTATTTTCTGGCAAGATGGGTATCACAGAGGGGAGTCAGAAAGACTGGTATCGAAATCCATCCGGGAGCCCAGATTGGTGAGAATTTCTTTATTGACCACGGAAATGGTGTTATTATTGGAGAAACGGCAATTGTTGGAAATAATGTAACACTGTATCAAGGCGTTACATTGGGTGGAACAGGAAAAGAGCATGGTAAACGCCATCCAACCATAGGTGATAACGTTATGATAAGCGCTGGTGCGAAGGTACTTGGTTCATTTACCATTGGAGAGAACTCCAAGATTGGTGCAGGCAGCGTAGTGCTTGAGGAGGTGCCGCCTAATTGTACTGTCGTTGGTGTTCCGGGAAGAGTTGTAAAGCGTAATAATCTTAAGCTTGTACGAGAGGATATGAATCAGGTTGATTTACCGGATCCGGTTAATGAAGATATTAAAGGGTTACAGTATGAGAATTCTCAGATGGCAAATCACATTTTGGAGTTGGAGCAGGAATTAAAGCTGTTAAAAAAAGACCTCGAGCTGGTAAAAAGTAATGAACATGAAAAATGAATTTCTGAATAAAAAAATATAGGTAAAAGAAAGGTAGATAGAAGTAAAAATGGAAAACAAGTTATCATTTTATAACACATTAACAAGAAAAGTAGAAAAGTTTATTCCAAATGAGGACGGAAAGGTTGCCATGTATACCTGTGGTCCTACCGTTTATCATTTTGCGCATATTGGCAATTTACGAAGCTATATTATGGAAGATATTCTGGAGAAGACATTGCGTTATATTGGATATGATGTAAAGCGTGTTATGAATATTACAGATGTAGGACATTTGTCAAGTGATGCAGATACCGGGGAAGATAAGATGCTTAAGGGAGCTAAGAGAGAGCATAAAACGGTTATGGAGATTGCGAAGTTCTATACAGATGCCTTTTTCTCTGATTGTGCAAAGCTTAATATTAAAACACCGGATGTTGTGGAACCTGCAACAAATTGTATTCCGGAGTTTATCCATATGATTGAAGTACTTCTTGAGAAGGGTTATGCATATGAAAGCGGCGGAAATATCTATTTTGATACCTCGAAGCTGAAGGATTATTATGTATTCTCAAGCCAGAGTGAGAAGGAGCTTCTTGTAGGCGTAAGAGATGATGTAGATGAAGATGAGAATAAGAAGAATAAGAGTGATTTTGTCCTTTGGTTTACAAAGTCGAAGTTCGATGATCAGGAATTAAAGTGGGACAGCCCTTGGGGAACAGGATATCCTGGCTGGCATATTGAGTGCTCCTGCATCAGTATGAAGCATCTTGGCGAATATATGGATATTCATTGCGGTGGAGTAGATAATATTTTCCCACACCACACGAATGAAATTGCACAGAGTGAATCTTATGTCGGACATAAATGGTGTAACTATTGGTTCCATGTGCATCATTTAAATGATAAGTCAGGAAAAATGAGTAAGTCCAAGGGTGATTTCCTTACCGTTTCCCTGCTTGAGCAGAAGGGGTATAATCCATTAGTTTATAGATTATTCTGCTTACAGTCACATTATCGTAAGCCGCTTGAATTCTCCTATGAAGTACTGGATAATATGGTAGCAGCTTACGATAAGCTGGTAAAGAAGATTGGTTCTTTACAGCAGGAAGGCAAGATCGAAGAGGATAAGTATAAGGAATACAGAGAAAAATTTGAAGCCGCATTATGCGATGATTTGAATACTTCCATGGCTATTACTGTTCTGTATGATATGCTCAAGGCTGATATGACAGATGCAACCAAGTACGCACTGGCAAAGAGCTATGATGAGGTACTTTCACTGGATCTTACAACGGCACATGCACAGAAGCAGCAGGATAATGGCGTGGATGCAGAACTGGAAAGCTTTGTTCTGGCAAAGATTGAAGAGAGAAAGGCTGCAAAGAAGGAAAAGGATTTTGCAAAGGCAGATGCTATCAGAAATGAACTTTTGGAAAAAGGCATTGTGTTAGAAGATACACGTGAGGGTGTGAAATGGAAGAAAATGTAAGCCTATTAGAGGAAATTCATCAGGTATTTGGAGAATGTGATATTGATATCAGAACATATTCTCCTCTGACCTTTGCTTATATTGGAGATGCTATTTTTGAAATGGTAATCAGAACCCTGATTGTGGAACGTGGACAAAGAGCAGCGAATACGCTTCATAAGCATACAACGAAGATTGTATGTGCCGGGACGCAGGCAGCAATTGTGGAAGCAATCATGGAGGATATGACACAGGAAGAACAGGATATTTATCGCAGAGGAAAGAATACAAAGCTTCATTCCTCTGCGAAGAATGCGTCTTTATCGGATTACCGTAAGGCAACAGGCTTTGAAGCAGTGTGCGGCTATCTGTATTTGTCAGGGAATACGAAGCGTATTATAGAATTAGTGAAGTTAGGAATTGAGAAAACAGGAATTGAGATTTAGCAGAAAGAAGTAGTAAAGCATACGGGAAGTGAATATAAATCCAACGTAGGAAAAGGATAAGGTAACATAAATGAGATATGAAGAATTTACAATAGAAGGAAGAAATGCAGTTATAGAAGCATTTCGCTCCGGTAAGTCCATCGATAAGATTTTTATTCAGGACGGTGTTCAGGATGGACCAATACAAACGATAAAACGTGAAGCGAAGAAGCATGATACGATGATAAAATTTGTTACGAAAGAGCGCCTTGACCAGATCAGTGAGACAGGAAAGCATCAGGGTGTTATAGCATATATGGCCGCCTATGAATATGCAGAGGTAGAGGATATTTTAGAAGCTGCAAGACAAAAGGGGGAGGCTCCTTTCATTTTCCTGCTTGATAATATTGAAGATCCACATAATCTTGGGGCGATTATCAGAACAGCTAACCTTGCAGGCGCACACGGCGTGATTATTCCAAAGAACCGTGCGGCCGGACTGACAGCCACGGTTGCAAGAACTTCAGCAGGAGCATTGAATTATACACCTGTTGCAAGAGTTACAAATCTGGCAAAGACCATAGAAGATTTGAAAAAGGAAGGTATGTGGTTTGTCTGTGCAGATATGGGTGGAACCGTTATGTACGACTTGAATCTGACAGGTGCAATCGGACTTGTGATTGGAAATGAAGGCGAGGGTGTTGGAAGACTTGTCAAAGAAAAATGTGATTTTATCGCTTCCATTCCGATGAAGGGTGATATAGACTCTTTAAACGCATCCGTAGCAGCAGGTGTGCTTGCCTATGAGATTGTACGTCAAAGGAGATAAATCCATAAAATGGAAGATTTTTTAAATGGAAAATTTGCGGGGTTTGTGAAAGGTAGTATGTAAACTGATGAAGGATAATCCATATGAAGTATATACAGACGAAGAATTGATAGACAGACTTCGGGAGGGAGAAAGCCGGATTACTGATTATATTATGGACAAATATAAGAATCTGGTTCGAAAAAAAGCAAAATCCATGTATATCCTTGGAGCTGATAACGATGATCTGATCCAGGAGGGGATGATTGGGTTATTTAAAGCAATACGTGACTATGACGCAGGAAGAGATGCAAGCTTTTATACCTTTGCAGACTTATGTATATCCAGGCAGATGTATACAGCAGTCCAGGCGTCAAGAAGAGAAAAGCATGCTCCTCTTAATTCTTATGTTTCGCTGTATGCAGATATGGCAGAAGGAGAACATGATAGCGGAGAAGCAGAGTTGATTCAGATATTGGCTTCGCAAACAGAAACGAACCCCGAGGAGCTTTTTATTGATAAGGAAAATGTTGCAGATATCGAATCCATGATTGATAAGGAATTGAGTAGTTTCGAAAAGCAGGTACTGGATTTGTATGTGACAGGAATGTCATATTCGCAGATCGCCAAGGTACTTGGAAGGGATGAAAAATCTACCGATAATGCACTTCAAAGAATGAAAGCAAAGCTAAAAAGGGCAGTACATAAAAAAGACACAGAGAGTAGAGGACAAGGATGAAGATAAGGAGAAAACAAACCTTGATAGGAAAGCTTTTGCTTGCAGCTCTATTACTTTTGTTTGTGCCGAAAATGATTACGAAAGCATCAGAGGAAAGCAATAGTACTACTGAGACAGAAATGACAGAGGTTACCATTGAGGAAGCTGAAATAAGCATGCAGCTTCCTACTTCCTGTTATTTACTGAAGCAAAATATCGCAGAGGATGATCCCTATTTACAAAAGGTAGGAGGAGATAGGGAAAAGATTCAGAATTATTATAAGGAAGCAGGAATTGTTTTAAATGCGATAGCGCAGGATGACAGCTATGAAATCGCAGTAACCATGAATGAGAATAGTAATATTAGCTATATGTATAATATGCAGTCTCTTACGGAAGAGGAGATTCAGGAATTTGCAGATACCATTCAATCAACATATGTTTCTTATGGTTATACAGTGGATGGATATGAGTTGTATGAAACAGAGCATGCATCCTATGTGGTATTTCGTTTTGAACAGCTTTACGAGGAACAGAAGGTACAATGCAGACAGTATTATACAATAAGAGACAGCAGAATATACAATATCCTCTTAAGAAGCTACATTGGTGAAGTTACACAGGATATGGAAACAATGATTGCGCAGGTAATTGACAGTATTGTTTTTACAGAGTCTGATGATGGGATTACATATAAAAATGAAGATAATGGTGTAAGCTTTTGCCTTGAAAGTGGTTGGAAGAAGGCTCAGTCAAAACAGGATGAACAATATGTTCAGGCTCAATATGTTCATACTACGGAATTAGGTGAGAGCATACAGTTTTTCTGCATGGATTTATGGGGGAATATGGACTCCTTGCACCAGTTAACGAATACAAGAGAAGAGCTGACCATGCAAGAGGGACTGACTAATGCAGATAAGAAGGCATACAAGGCATATGCAGCAGGATTTTTCGACGATTATAACTCCACCTATTTTCAAAAGATAGGAGACACGTGGTATCTGACAAGTGATACTCCTATGCAGGCAAAGAATAGCAATAGTGATGGTACTTATATGCAAAAGAGTGCAGTGACAGTTCAGAATGGTATTCTTTACGCATTTCAGTATGGTTATTATGAAGGAGCCAATCTTCATGAAAAGGATTATCAGGAGCTGTTAAAGGGTATTACATACCAAAGCCCAAAGCTTCTAATAGAGGATGGAAAGTATTACGAAAACATTGCAGGTATGCTTTATAAAATGACAGCGGTAATTGTATTTATTGTTATTTTGGTTGCATTTGTAATGTATCTATATCATAAGGGAACAGAGGATAAGAAGCTATGATAGAGGCTTCCTTAGTATTAAAAAAATATTTTGGATATGATTCTTTCCGGGAAGGGCAGGAGGAACTGATTAATGCATTACTGGAAAGACAGGATGTTTTCGGAATTATGCCTACGGGCGCAGGAAAATCATTGTGTTATCAGGTTCCGGCACTGATGTTTCCGGGAATTACGCTTGTCATATCACCATTAATCAGCTTGATGAAGGATCAGGTTGCAGCACTGAATCAGGCAGGAATTTATGCGGCATATTTAAATAGTTCGCTTACGCAGGGGCAGTATTTTAAAGCGTTGGAATTTGCAAAAGCGGGAAAATATAAGATTATTTATGTTGCACCTGAAAGATTGTTGACGGATTCTTTTCTAAGCTTTGCTTTAAAGGCAGATATTTCTTTTGTCAGTGTAGACGAGGTACATTGTGTATCACAATGGGGACAGGATTTCAGGCCAAGTTACCTGAAAATCGTGGAATTTATACAAAGATTGCCAAAACGTCCGGTTATAGGTGCCTTCACTGCGACAGCAACACAGGCTGTCCGCGAGGACGTTATGCGTATTCTACAGTTGCAGAATCCAAAAGTTGTAACAACAGGATTTGACAGAAAGAATCTGTCTTTTTCTGTGAAAACGGCAAAGGATAAGAAAAAGGAGCTGTTTTCTCTATTGCAGGAATATAAGGGAGAAAGCGGTATCATTTACTGTATTACCAGAAAGCTTGTGGAAGAAGTATATGAGCTGCTGTTGAATAAAGGATTTTCTGTGTCAAAGTATCATGCCGGAATGGATGACCAGGAACGAATGAAGAATCAGGATGACTTTATCTACGACAAAGCGCAGATTATGGTAGCGACAAATGCTTTTGGAATGGGAATTGACAAGCCGGATGTAAGGTTTGTCATTCATTATAATATGCCAAAGAATATGGAGAGCTATTATCAGGAGGCAGGAAGAGCCGGGAGAGATGGAGAGAACGCAGATTGCGTTCTTTTATATAGTGCGCAGGATGTTCATACAAACCAGTTCTTTATCGATAACAATAGGGATAATGAGGAATTAAGTGAGGTAGAGCTTGAGGAGGTCATGGCGAAGGATCGGGAAAGACTTAAGAAAATGACATACTATTGCTATACAAGTGACTGCTTAAGAGCTTATATGCTTCGTTATTTTGGGGAACAGGCACCGGATTACTGTGGCAATTGCAGCAACTGTCTGAAGAACTATGAAGAGGTCGATGTATCGAAATATGCAAGAATTATCCTTGGCTGCATTGAAGAGAGCAGGGAACGGTATGGTATGACTGTTATTCTTGAGACCTTACGGGGAAGCAAAAGCGAGAAAATTGAGCGTTACCGGATGAATGAAAACAGCTATTATGGTACCATTTGGGATATTAGTATGGAACGGTTGCGACAAATTGTGAGATTCTTACTGACAAAGGGATACCTAATGCAAACGGATGATGGCTATGCAGTCCTAAAGCTGACAGAAAGCTCTTATCATCTTACGGTAAAGGGAGAAACTCTGTTCATGAAGCTGCCCAAGGAGAAAATGGCAGCTCCATCACAGGAGGGAACAATGCGCAAACTTGAGAAGGCGCAGTCTGGCCGGGGAAGACGACTTATGTCAGAACATCCGGAATTATATGAGAAGCTTCGGGCGCTGCGTAATGAAACAGCAAGGACAATGCATGTACCGGCATATGTGGTATTTACCGATAGAACATTGTTGGAAATGAGCGGTTATATGCCGGTAACAAGAGAAGAAATGCTTGCTATTACAGGAGTGGCACAGGCAAAGTACGAAAAATACGGTGAACAGTTTATAGCTGTTATCCAAAAATATAAGCAGGAACATGGAGAAGAGGCACAGGCTCCAATTGCACGTGCCAAAATCAGATTTTAGATAAAAGGTTGTTTTCTGTATAAATACGTTACAAAATGAATGGTTTTTAATTGACCAAATATGCTGCAAAAGGTAAAATAAAGCTATGCGTTTACGGAATGGTTCCAAATGAAAATGATGAATTTGGTAATTATGAAATTACAAAAATATTGTGTTAATGGAGGAGAAGAATGAAGAAGAAAGAATTAAGTGGATTTGGCAAGAGAATGGCAGCAGTGGGGATGACACTTGCCATGACGATTGCAATGATAGGGGGAAGTCTCTTTCCTTCCATGAATGTCAGGGCAGAGGAATTACCGGGATATGTCAGAAGTGTTTACACAAATGAGTGGATACTGGCAGAACAGGCAACACTTCGTCCGATTGCTATAATGATGCCAACAGATAAGAAAGCGCAGCCGTCATATGGAATCGGTAATGCTAAGATTCTATATGAAATTATGGAAGAAGGTGAAATCTCAAGACAGCTTGCTATTATTGATAATTGGCAGGGATTGTCTCAAATCGGAAATATCAGAAGCTGTAGAGCTTACTATATTCCGGAGGCTACAGAATGGGATCCGATTTTGATTCATTTTGGTGGTGTCTGCTATATGAAGGATAGAATAACAGCACCTGATATTAACAATTTATCAGGAACCTCTCAGTATGGTGTAGGTGGTGGAGCACCTGGTTCCGGTGCATTTTTCAGAACAACAGATAAGAAAGCACCTCATAATGCATACATAAGTGCGCAGGGAATTATGAATGCTTGTGCACAGCTGGGATATTCTCTGAATATCAGAGAGGGATTCTACAATGCAAAGCATTTTACCTTTGCAGAAGGTGTGAATACTCTGGAGCAGTATGGAGCGGCAGCAAAAACGGCAAATGTGATTGACCTCTCACAGATATTTACCTATACCAGGAGTGCATTTACTTATAATCCAGCAGATGGTTTATATTATAAGACACTTCATGGTGCACCACAGATAGATGCCTTGACAGGACAACAGCTTGCCTTTGCTAATGTGATTGTGCAGAACACAAAATGGTGTAGACTGGATGATAAGGGATATCTGTATTTCCAAAATTACGATACAACAGAGGATGGTTACTATTTTACAAAAGGAAAATGTATTCATGTAACATGGCAGAAGACGGGAGATTATACACCAACTGTTTACTATGATGATTTTGGTAATGAGATTCAGTTAAACGAAGGTAAGACTTATATCGCCATTGCACAGACGGGAAGACCAGTGCTATATAATTAACAAATACTTAGGAGGGTTACAAAATGATAAAAGGATTTAAGATGAAATTATTTCCGGGACAGGAAGAAGAGTATGAAAAGAGGCATAACCAGCTTTGGCCGGAAATGAAGGATATGATTCATGAACATGGTGGTAAGAATTATACGATTTTCCTTGATAAAGAAACCTTGACTTTATTTGGGTATATTGAAATTGAAGATGAAGAGCTTTGGGCGAAAGGGGCTGACACTGCGATTAATCGTAAATGGTGGGATTTCATGGCAGATATTATGGAGACAAACCCGGATAACAGCCCTGTTTCCATTGATTTAAAGAATGTGTTCCATCTTGATTAAGGAATGGAAGCATGGAAAGGCAAGGATATTAACATGAAATACGAAGTAATTGAAATAAAGATTGCTCAGTCAGTACAAGCCAATCTGACCCTGTACATTCAGGAGCAGTACCCTGAAGTATATGGTGACAGAAAACGGCCTATGGTTTTAATCTGTCCCGGTGGTGGTTATGGACATGTATCACCAAGAGAGGGAGAATCCATTGCATTACATTTTCTTACAGCAGGATGTCATGCGGCAGTATTACGCTATGATGTTGCCGGACATGGAGTGGAGTTCCCACAGCACTTATTAGAACTTGCAGCTTCTGTTTCCTATATCAGAGAACATGCTAAGGAGCTGACCGTTATACCGGATCAGATTCTTGTTGGAGGCTTTTCAGCGGGAGGCCATCTGGCAGCTTGTCTTGGCTGTTTCTGGCACGAAGAATGGCTTGAAAAGCTGATGAAGAAAGAATTAGGAGTAACGAAGGAAAGCTATCAGCCGAATGGCCTGATTCTCGGATATCCGGTTATTACTTCAGGTGAGTTTGCACATAGGGGTTCTTTTGAAAACCTTATGGGAAAGAAAGCACAGGAGGGCTGTGAGTGTATCGGGCTTTCAGGGAGTGAACTGGAAGCAAAGCTCAGCCTGGAAAATCAGGTGACAGATAATGTTCCACCGGTATTCATGTGGCATACCTTTGAAGATGGTGCAGTACCGCTTGAGAATTCCTTATTCTTTGCCATGGCACTTCGTAAGGCAGGCGTGAGCCTTGAATATCATGTATTTCCACGTGGTGGACATGGCTATGCACTTGGAACAAAGGAAACAGCGATTGTGACAACGATGAAGGAAATTGATCCGCAGATACCACAGTGGATGGAACTATGTAAGAATTGGATTAAATATAGCTATATTGAGAAATAAGAAAGATGATGCCGTTTGGCATCATCTTTTTATTTCTCAGGGTACATCCAGCCTGTATATTCAAGAATAGAAAGCTTTTCCTGACTTTCCTTTGCTATGAGTGTTTCATTACGGTAGTTCCTCGGTGTAATCTGCATCACATCCATGAAATGACGGTTGAAGCTTGCAACGGAGCGAAAGCCAACCATCTCTGAAATCTCCAGAATAGAGTACTCTGTACTTCGAAGGAGATTGCATGCCTTGGTAATTCTTGTGTTATTCACGAAATCTAATGGGCTTGTTCCCATGATGGAATGGAATAGCCTGCGGAAATGAGTAGGGCTTAAGCGGCAGATATCAGCAAGATAGTTGATATCAAACTGTTGGGCATAGTTATCCTCAATATAGTCAAGCACAGGAGAGATAACCATTGCATTCTCCGGTGTGTTATCGGTCTGGGTAATTTTCTGCCCTCCTTCGCTTTGCACACGATGAAGTTCAATACATAAGGAAAGGAGAAGTCCTAGGACACTTGTTTGGTAATGAGGCTTTTTCTCTTCCATTTCACGTATCACAGACATCGTGAGCTGGTAAATCTGTGGATACTGCTCACGGCTCAATATGTATTTATATTCCTGATAAGCAGAAATGGACAGATCGAATTCCCTGGACATACTTGGAATAACATTTCGAAATAATTCACCTGGATCAATAAAAAGATATGACCAGTGACTTTCGGTATTAGGAGAGCTGTAAGTAGTATGGGGAATGTTTCGCGGAACACACGTAATATCTCCTTCCTTGAAGTATAATGGTTCCTGCCTTCCGTTAAATTTCATATATCCGCTCTCAGAGTGACAGATTCCTATCTCCAGACAGTTGTGAAAGTGCAGATTCTTTATCAGCTTGAATAGAAAAAAGTGTAAAAATATATAATAATATAATCATAAAAGCCGTAAAACTATACAAATTAACGATATAGGGTTTGGGAGGTTTCGTAAGTTATGGGTAAGACGAAGAAAAGCGTAGTCGCAACGACGAGCCGGAAGGCAAGCTTCAAGAGAGACTGGCAGTTATATCTGATGCTTCTGTTTCCGTTAGCAATGGTATTTATTTTTAACTATGCAGCATATCCGGGATTAAGAATGATTTTTATGAATTACAAACCGGCTAAGGGCTGGGACGGTAGTGAATGGGTTGGTATGGAAATCATCATGAAGGTATTTAAAGACAAGGATTTCCATAGAGCATTGGCAAGCTCACTTGTATTCAACTTTCTGGATTTATTAGTTGGATTCCCGATGCCGATTATTTTGGCATTGATGCTGAATGAGCTTCGTTATCCAAAATTCAAGAAGGTAACACAGACAATTCTGTATCTGCCTCACTTCCTTTCATGGGTTATCATCGGAAGCGTTGCATATACGATGTTTAGACCAGCATCCGGTCTTGTGAATATCGCATTGATGAACGCAGGAATTATTAAGGAAGGAATTCCATTCCTGACAGAAAAGTGGCACTGGGCAGTAACCTATCTGCTCATTGGTGTATGGCAGACAATGGGATTTCCCTGATTTTATGGACTATATAGCAAAGATTTCAGATGAATTCAGAACTTTGAAGGTACTTCATAAAGCAGGAAAGCCATATTGTTGCAAGACAAGGGTAGGAATTCTTCATTATTGGGGAAGCTTGCGCTCATGGACACTTTCCGGACATTTCCACGAAACCTATATGCATGATCTGATCCACATCAATGAGGCATTGAGCGGTCTTCCTGTAGAGGTAAGTTTTGTAAGCTTTGAGGATGTGAAGAAGGGAGCTTTAGATAAGGTAGATGTTGTAATCAATGCCGGTGCTGCTTCGAGTGCATGGAGTGGTGGCGATGCATGGAAGGAGCCTGCTGTTGTGGAAGCTCTGACAAAGTGGGTATATGAGGGTGGTACCTTTATCGGTGTCAATGAACCGTCTGCAGTAGAAGGGTATGATACATATTTCAGAATGGCACATGTTCTCGGTGTTGATAAGGATATTGTTGACAGGGTATGCCATGGACAGTGGAGTTTTGGTGTTGATGAGGCAGCTGCTAAGGAAGTTTTTGTGAAAGATTCTTATGTACCGGAGAGGCAGAAGTGTCATTTGACAGACGGTAAGGCAAGAGTACTTGCGGCAAATGGAAATAATCCATTACTGACAAGGAATGCTTTCGGCAAAGGTGAGGGGATTTATATGTCTTCCTTTGAAGTAAACAATGCCAATACCAGAATGCTTCTGAACCTGATTCTGGAGGCCGGAAAGGAAGCAACAGACGGATATTATCTGACGGATAATCCGGATATGGAATGTGCATACTATCCCGAAAGCAGAACGTTGGTTATTATCAATAATTCTGATAAGAGACAAGAGACTACAGTTAAGACAGAATATGGTGTGGAGAAAGTAGCACTCGATGCGTTTGATACACTAATCAAGACAATTTAATTAAGAAGTTCGAAAGAACAGAATTATAAAAATAGCCTTTATGGGCTATTTTTATAATAATATATTATTTTTTAGACAAAACTTTAGACAAAACAAAGAAGCCTGATGTTATCAGGCTTCCTGTTTGTGTAAAAGGGGAATTCTTCCGGAATTGCTAATTAGCAAGTCTAGCATCTCTGCTAAACATGTATTTATCATACACTTTATAGAGTGTTTTGTATATAAATATATTGCGTTAAAATAAAACTATATTGATTGAAAATGCCTGCTATGGAATATTGGCTCAAAGACAGACTTACGAAGAATATATCCAACGATAGAGGTACAAACAATTCCGGTTAATGCTCCGGTACTGTCAATTAGTACATCTTTACCGGATGCAACACGTCCACTGACAAAAAGCTGATGATATTCATCCAAACAGGCAAAGCCACTGCATAGAATCAGTGCTGTAAGCATAAGCCAAATGCCACGTATACCATAGACATAGAGTGGAAGTGAAACAGAAACAGCAAGAAGGAAGTATTCGGAAAAATGTGCTGTCTTGCGGATATAGTAGTGAATTTTATTGATTCCGCTTTTTATCTGTTCATCAGACAGATCCAAATCAAGTGCCCTGTCTATAGTGGCTATTACTTTATGGGAAACCCGAAAACTTAAGTTAGAGCTTTCGGTGCCTTCCTGCGCTGAAAAGGAATAAATACAGTACATAATGATTAAGGCAGGGACAAAGGACAATGGTTTTAGGATAAATCGAGCTAATGCTCTGAGAAAAGACTGAAAGGTCATAGTGTTCTCCATTCTAAAAATTAGTAATTCTGTATAAATAAAATAGATGTTCTTAATTATAATATCCGAAAAACAATATCTCAAGCAAAAAATGCGTGTACTTTTTTCATTGATATGGTAAAATAAAAAATAAATGTGTTGTATAGAGGGGGCAGAACCGATATGCAGAATAATGACAGACTTTCAAGAGAAGAGATCATTTTATTATATCAGGATGATACGATGAAGCTTTTGAAATATCTAAGCTGGCTTCAGAGGATGACTGGTCAGAATACTTCCAATTTTTATAAGGGAGAGGGAATTGAAGAACATTCCATGGCAGTGCCGGTATTTGATTCTACGTTGTTAAGCTTTGTGAGGGAAGCGAAAAATACGGTATTTATGAATCGAAATTATGTATATACTTTTTCACAGTATCGCATGAATACACCACAAGACGAATTGGATATGATTGATTCCTGCACCCTGCAGGATGTAAGGATTCTTGGAGATATTTTATCTAAGTATGTGCTGAAGGGAGAGGTAAAAGGCGCATACTGGTCAGAGGGTGTGAAGTCAGGAGTATTTTTAGCACTGTTGCTGAAGTTGAAGGAATTACTGGAAATAAAAAAGCCATTGGCATAAGATGGGGAGCATACATATGGGAAACAAATCAGTACAGAAGAAAAAATATATTATTGAAAAGGCAAGAGAGGTATTTAGCAAAAACGGCTATCGCAAGGTTACCATGAAGGAT
>JALEWA010000237.1 GCA_022788085.1 Lachnospiraceae bacterium | reverse complement strand
ACAATCGTATGCAAAATTTCTGCAGAAACATATTTATAATTCAAAATATTATAAATGGGAGTTCCCTGAGCCATAAATACCATCAGCAGTGCCAGATACCCTCCTGAATATGCAAGCAATAATGTTGTTGTCATGGTTCCCATCGCTGCACGCCCAACATGTATTCCTGACATAATAGCCTCTCTTACACCAATATCCGGCTTCTTCTCCACAACCTCATTGACCGCTGATGTTATATCAACGGCAATATCCATAATAGCCCCACTTGCTCCTATAAAAATACTTGCCATAAAAATCTGTGTCAGATTCAAATTCTCATAACCCGAATAAAGAAGACTTTCAGAGTAAGACATGACTGCACCATGAATCTTAAATAAATCCGTAAAGATAATACCAAGGATACATGTTGTAATGACACCAAGCATAACTCCTGAAGACGCAGCAAGGAAACGTCTATCATAACCATATACAAGAGAGACAATTACTATTGTCAGTATGGTAATGACACCTAGACCAGTAGTAATTGGATTTCCTCCATTCAAACATGTCGGAACCAGGATCTTCCATATGCTTAAAACAGAAATTGCAAAAGATAACAGACTTTTCAACCCTATTCTTCTTGCAAAAATGACAAGCACTACGGAAAAGATAAACATAAGAATAAATTCCTTATCAACTCTGTAATGGTCAATCATGTTAGTGGAAAGAATCTGCTCCCCCTGATAGCTGATAACTACTAATGCAATATCTCCAACGTTATAAATCTTATCACTCTCCAAAGAACCGCTTAACAGATTATAGGCTTCTGTTTCCTGCCCCTCAAACCTACCTCCTAGAAGTCTTACCATACATATCTGCTCTCCAGAACGTATTAATCCACTACTAATAACTGACGACTCGTCTGTTTTTATTACCTCTGCCCTGCATCTGTCTGTTCCCTGATAAATGACAGCATCCTCATAGCCTGTGGGTAAGGCCATGAGGATGCATAATAATAGACTGCATACAAGAGAAGGCAGATGTAGTTCCATATATTTCTTATATAACCTTTTCATCCATATTCTCCATATTCTTTATTTTCAAGCTTATTTTACACCTGTAAGAGATGCCATCTTCTTGAAAATATCTGTGTTATCATAGTATCCTTCAAAGAGACTGGAACCATTTCCAATTGCAAATACAGGAACCGGTAAGCCTGTATGAGAGTAAGAAGTAAATGCAATACCGGACTTATTATTCAAAATATGTGTAATTGTTACTGTAAGTGGTTCATAGGTTCCATATAATACATATTCTTCCTGTGTCATCTTGCTCTGACTTGATGTGCCAACCTCTAATGTTCTTTCGTAAGCTGTCTTCAGTTTCTCTACCTCATAATCTGTCAGAACAAGAGTAGGATCAGCTGCAGCTGCTGCAGCATCAGCTGTTACAAGGCCGAAGTTATTCTTAATATCTACTAGTACCTGTGAAAATGGTGTTTTATTTTCCTTATATGCCTTTACATAATCAGAATCAAATTTAGCATAAGAAATAGTCTGATTCTCAAGATTCTTTAAGTATGTATCATAGTTTGTTCCTGCAAAACCGATTGTAAGTCCACCTGTCTCATGGTCACCCGTTACAAGAATCAAAGTTTCTGATGGATGCTTCTCATAGAACTTATATGCTTCCTGAACAGCTGCATCAAGTGCAAGTGTATCATTAATAGATGCTGCTGCATCATTAGCATGACAAGCCCAGTCAACCTTACCGCCCTCTACCATCATGAAAAATCCCTTTTCATTGTCGAGAACCTCAATCCCTTTTTCTACATAATCAGCTAAATTCCACTGTCCATTCTGTAAATCCATATTGTAGGACATTGCATCACCGTCTGCAAGATTCTCATCAATTGCAATTACCTTGCCCGTATCTTTTGTAACAGCTGCAATCTCGCTCTTAGTTGTTGTTACTGTATAACCTGCTTCCTTAGCTACATCATAAAGACTTGGTAAGTCCTCGCCCTTTCCTGTTGGATCAAGAAGTCCTCCACCTGCAAAATAATCAAAGCCACTTGCAATCATTTCCTGACCTATTTCATAATAATTCTTTCTGGATGCCTGATGTGCATAGAATGCAGCAGGTGTTGCATGATTTAGGTTAACACTAGTCAATACACCAATCTTATAGCCTAACTGCTCTTTAAGCTTCTCAGAAATAGTTTCAAACTTAATTGTCTTACTGGTATCCATATTGATGACACCGCTGTATGTCTTATTTCCTGTTGAGATAGATGTTGCTGTCGATGCAGAATCCTGGCAGAATGAAGTACTGTCAAAAGTCTGTGCGGAACCTACAACCGGGAAATTCATAAAGGATAACTCTTTTGTTTCAACACCACCATTGCTTGCTGCCGCACCCAGATAATAAGAAGCTGACTGAACCTGAGGATAGCTCATACCATCACCAATAAATAAGAATATATATTTTGGTATGTTCTTGTTTACAGAGCTTACACTCTTTGTATCATTTGCTGCATATGTCTCATTGGTCACTTCTACGGTTTCATTCTTTGCTGAGCTGTCTGCTGTCTGTCCACATCCTACTAATGTGGAAGCTACAAGAGTTGCAGACATAATAGCTGCTGTTACTTTGTGATTGAATCTCTTCACTTTTCTTCTCCTCTTTTCTACTTTGTGTTGCAACTATTCTGTGTAGAACAGTTACTTCGTGTTTCTATTGCATGATTCATTTTCATACATATAGGAATTCTAATCACTCTCTGTAAAGACAGCTATCATACTTGTGTATAATTTATGTAAAATTTCCTTTTATAAAAGGAAATTTTACATAAAGCACTTGCCCAAAGAAGCTAATCGTTTTAACCCATTTATTTATCTCGTTCCGCAACAAAGAATTCAACTAAGCGTTCAACATCATCTATGCAAACACCGCAAACCGTTCCTGCACCTGTTGCGTTCTGTACCTCTTCTAAGGTACTTGCTCCTGCATCAACAGCTTCCTTGATCATACCATTCGTAACACCTAAACAATTGCATACTACTTTATCAAGATTCATCATACACCATCCTTTCAATTCTAGGATGTGCCAATCATAAAAATATATACATTTATTGCATAAATTTTGGGATAAATCAGAAATGACATGAATATGAAAGAGAAAAAATGAGATACAAAATAAAAGGACTAGATGCTTCTAGTCCTTGTTACGTGCGCTAGAGGATTCGAACCCCCGACCTTTTGGTCCGTAGGAAGTGTGTTGTTATTTTTGAGGATTTATGTTAAATTATTCCTGAAATTAGCATGTTGATTTATAAAAATGCATATGCTATAATTGCCATAGGCAAAAACGTTGTGAGTCCATTTTGGACAGCTAAACGAAAACCCCAGGAGTTCGCACCTCTTGGGGTTTTCTCTTCATTTACGGCTGAATAAACCGAGGATAGTTGCTACTACTTCATTCCGTCTATCCATTTGCAGATATAATAGGCGATTATCCCTGCCATGACGGAAAGTAAAAACGTTGTGAATTCCACTTTGGCCACCTCCCTTCTGTTGCCAGAATGGAAGGAGCAACGTCATAATCATAAGATAATTGTATGATTATGTCAAATTGTTGATTTATTCATATTTGTAAGTGTTAATTATACCTCGAATATACTGAAAATCTTTTAGGTCTAAATATCCAATTTTTTCATATCCGTTGATCATAAAATTATAAAATCCTAAATATACCGCATACACGTCAACATTTTCTTCTGGTAAATGTTTTGGAACATAATCAAATTTTTTATAATACATATAAAGGTGAATGCACTCTCTGATTATAAGTGCGATTAAAATATTGGGTGATTGATGTGGTTGTGAATTTATTGTAATCGTGCATTGGTTTCTACTAAATTCATGATTACTTAATTTATTGTTTAATATGCCATACTGGATAGTTGGCATATTACCACGATAATCTATAAATTTTAATATATCCTGAGCTAAGTCATTTAGACATTCTGTGTTATATGGATTATTTAAAAAATTTTGAAGTAATCGATTGCTTGGTTGATAATTTCTTTTTGGTTCTCTGACACATACTTTGATGTGTAATAATATTCTATCTAAGTCTCGTTTTGAATTTTTACCAGGATTATTTGAAAATATAAATGGATTACTTTTTTTATGAGGATGTTTATTTTGGAATGTAAATATCTTAACGATTTGTTTAAGTATCCATTTAATTATTTTGATAATACCAATAATTAAAAGAATGATTATGGTTCCTATAAGATAATTAATCAAGGCTTCTTTTGTCATTTGTTTCTCCAATATTTTATTCGTCTTGCATTCTATCTATTAATCTATTGATGTATGTTAATTCATGAGGATTTAAGTATCCAACTTTTCCATATCCGTTACGCATATATTCATAAAATCCCATATAAACAGCTGCTATATCTGTGAGATATTCATTCTCTTGAGTATACATCATTGAAATTCCTCTGCATCGTAGAAAAAAATGCATACATTCATGAATTAAGATTGCAAGAATTTCTTTTTCTGTAATAGATGGATGAATACGAATTTCAATTGTACTTGAATTTTGATTAATGGAATACTGTCCTGCGATATGGTCATTTGGATCCTTCTCTGCTGTTCGTACATACAGAGCTGCTGGTTTATATCCACAGTGTTTTAACATATCGACTGCTAAAGCTGTTAAAGTTAATTCATCGGTATTACATTTCTGAAAACGTTTGTAAATCTCTGGATTTGGTATATATGTGTAATTTGGTCGCTTTACTCTGCTTTGCAATTTTTTTATGCATAAACGATAGGTATCTTCATTTGCATAATTCTTAACAGTATTTTTGGATCTTTTATAAAGTATAAAGATTAGAATTAAAGTTATAAATATAACATCTGCTATTACTACATCTGTTTTTGTCATTTGTATCCTCT
>JALEWA010000230.1 GCA_022788085.1 Lachnospiraceae bacterium | reverse complement strand
TAAATACCAGGTACTGATCCATACCATTGCTTAGAATATTAGCAACTGCCATCAGCAACAATACGAAAAAGGTTGGAATCAGACAGGGAACGGTAATATTCCACATCTTCTGGAATCTTCCGGCTCCGTCTACCGTTGCTGCTTCATAAAGCTGCTGATCAATACCGGATATTGCTGCTATGTAGATGATGGCGCTCCAGCCAATACCCTTCCAGGTACCCCATGCCCACATCTTAATCCACATGTGGTCGCCGTTCATAAGAAGGTTCTGTCCTTCATTCCAGATACCAAGGTTCACCATGATACTGCTTAAAAAACCATCTGTTGAGAAGATACAGAATGCAATAGAGTATACAAGAACCCAACTAATGAAATTCGGTACGGTTGTAAAGGTCTGTACAAATCTTCTAAACTTAAGATTCTTCATCTCACACAGAAAAATGGCAAATGCCATTGGGAGCCAGCTTGTTGCGATTCCTATGCCACTCATGGCAAGTGTATTCTTCAACACATTAACAATATCCTTTACTGTGGCAGGATTCTTAACCAGTTCACGGAACCATTTCAGTCCAACGAACTTATCCATACTTAAGGTGTCACCTGCCTTATAATCGAAGAACGCATATCTCCATCCTAATAATGGAAGATAGCAGAACACTGCTGCCAGTACAATAAATGGTAGAAGAAGTAAAAAGAGTTTAAACTTTGTTTCCATCTCAAATTTTTCTTCTTTCTTACTCTTTGCCAGAAGAATCATCTGTGCTATTGTACTCAAAAATAATAATGCAAATATTGCAGTTACAAACCAAAAGCTCTTTGGAAACATTGGTTCTACTTTGCCTGGTTTTGAAGTAAGTGCTACCTGACCATATGCAGTATAGATACCAAACATGCCAAGAAGCTCTAACACACAGCCAACTACTGAAATCAGATTGCCTAACTTCTTAAACTTGATATTTCCCAATGACATACATCCATTTACCGCATTCGCAACGATGCCGACAATAATAGCTAATGCAGATGCATATAGGATTTGTAATGAAGATTCCATTACCCATCCTTTCTTGAAAGCTCTCCCAAAGCCCTCTGTTAATGTCGCATAAGAAATACCTGAAGTAAATAACGACATATTCTTATTAATTAATCCACTAATTCTTGCTGGATTTAAAGCTGGAATGAACAGAAACACTACAGATACAAGAATCGCAATTCTGACCAGATAATATAGCTTATCAGATAGCATTTCTTGTGAAGATTTTTTCTTTTCCATCTTTTCTACCCTTCTTTCTTAAAAAATGCATCACAAGCTTTTCTCTTGTGATGCATTCATTATACATAAGTTATAAAAATAAAAATACCATACATATTAGAGGAGAATTACATAAAATTTTTGCTACCTTTTTGATGATACATTTTCCAACATCTTTTCCAATGGGAATCTTAAGCTTACCGTTGTTCCTTTACCCTGAGCAGATATAATCTCTATTCCATATTCCATTCCGTAGCTTAACTTGATGCGCTGATTAATATTATACAGTCCAATGCTTCTGCTGCGTTCGAGATCATGCTGTTCAATGCTCTGTCGTAGTGTCTCTAATGTTTCTGCATCCATACCATAACCATTGTCGCTGACATCAATACATAATAGTTCTTCTGCATCCTTCTGCTGACTTCTATAAATGGAAATCACTATCTCTCCATCCTTCTCCTTTTCCTCCAGCCCATGCAGAATCGCATTCTCAACAATAGGCTGAAGAACAAGCGGCAAGATGTATATCTTATCCGTATCAACGCTCTCACCAATTTGAAAACGACTCTCAAACTTATCAACAAATCTCAACTTCTGGATTGCAAGATACGTTTCTACATGTTCGATTTCACGACTTAACGTTGTTACTGTAGTACCTGTATTTTCCAAAACGTAACGCATCGACTTGCCAAGAAGCTTAATTGCCGTTGCTACTTCCCTGTCTCCCGCTTTAAACGCCTTCATACGAATTGTTTCCAGAGTATTATATAAAAAGTGTGGATTAATCTGACTGGAAAGCATCTTAAACTTCATAATCTGCTGCTGGTTTTCCAGTTCCTTTTCATTCAGGTGTGCTTCATACATATCGGCATCCTTTTTCTTGATATTAGCTACCATGATTTCCAGGTCAGAGAAAGCTTCCGATACTTCATCGTTTCCTTTTACGGAATTCACGATTTCATAATCCTCATTACTTACCTGATGCATGGCATGACGCAGGGATAGAATTCGATTTGTAAAATATCCGGCAAAAAAGTGAATGAGAATACCCGGCAGACAGATTGCTACAAGAATGATTGCAAGGCAAGTATAAATAATACTCTGAATATTCTCATATGCCTGATCATTTATGGTACATATATATACTTTAGAATCTGACTGGTACATATGCAGCGTTGACAGCTCCACCATACTCATTTTGCCATTTATCTCCATATTTCCGGCATACTGGTAATAGTTTTCACCATAGTTAATCGGTACAACCTGCGGTTTACCATATGAACTTCTGTCAGAGCTGAAGAATATCGGGCTTTGATCAACGGATATCATGGACTCATATTCCATACTTCCAATTCTTGTTCTCAGGTAATTATCACTTAGCTTAATCACAAGAACTGCATTATGCTTTGACTGAATCAACGGAATCTTTCGAATCAGACAAAGATTCCAATATTCATTTCCATATTTATCCACACTGCTCATTGGCATCCAGAATACACTTGTCTGATTCACCGCCTGTCGAAACCAGTCACATTCCTGTAACTTCTTATCTGCATAATAAAACTGCTTATAATCCATAAATGCCGGATTATCCGTATAGACCTCTATGGCATCTACTTCCGCATAATTCTTTTCATAACTGTCTATGCTTTTAACCTTTGCTGCCCTCTCTACTTCATAATCCCACACATAGTGATGTGTCGAAACGAATTCCACAATCTCCTCATCAAAGGCCAGCTCCTCTGACAGATTATATATCTGTGTTGTAATCTCAAAAAGAATCGTTTTCACTCTTAAATTGTCCGATTTTAATAGATCTCTATGGTAGCTTCCAAGCAGACTGTATGTGTTGCTCAAAAGAAAAACACCGATAATCAAAATCGGCAAAAATACAGCAAGAAAATATACTAAATATAATTGCTGTCTTATTTTTACCCTATTTCGAATACGGTGTTTTTCCCTCATATCATTACACGTTCCTTTCTTCCTTCAGGATTGCCACTTTGGTTTCCTGCAGACTTATCACATCTCCCTTGTCAAAGTTTTCCCCCGTTAACAGATCTGTGCATGCTCTTTCTATCATAATCTCTTTTTCGTCCTTTGTGTGGTTTAACAGAAAAACAAAACGATATTTCTCATTTTCTCTTACCGTACCTTCTACTCCCTGTGGAAGATCTAATCTTCCTGTTACACCTGCCTCATCAAGCACCCTGGATAAAAACCTCTGATAAAATTCCTGCGTGGAACGTGTTGCCACATAATAAGCACTTCCCTTTCCAAAGATGTTTTTCGTCAGAGCCGGCATACCTGCATAGAAATCCTCTTCATAGGTACTAAGAGCCTTTGCTCCCTCTTCATGCAGCAAATCACATAACAGAGTAGCTTCATACTGCTTTCCTTCCCATGTAAAATGATTCCTGCTATCCTTGGGTAATGCGTCACTTTCTTCAACCCATATTCCAAGCACATCCCTTAGCTTGCCGGGATAACCTCCGACTGTTACAAGGTCATGTTCATCCACATATCCACTGAAGAATGTCGTAATAAAGACACCACCATTTGCCACAAACTGACGGATTTTCTCATCTACTCCCGGCTTTACCATATAGAGAATCGGCGCAATTACAACACGATACTGAGAAAGATCCTCTTCGCAGCTAATGATATCCGTTGCTACATTCTGTTCAAATAGCGCTGTATAGTAATTTTGTATCTCATCTCTATATTTTAACAGACAGCTTGGTCCTGCGGAATACTCAATAGACCACCAATTATCCCAGTCAAACATGATTGCTACATCAGACTTCATTCTTGTTCCCAGAATTTTCTCCCCCAGCAAAGAAAGTTCTTTTCCAAGCTCAGACATCTCACGGAAAACTCTTGTATTCTCATGTCCTGCATGGTCTATGAGTGCCCCATGATATTTTTCACAGGCACCAATACTTCTTCTCATTTGGAAAAACATCACTGAGTCTGCTCCATGAGCTACAGCCTGATAACTCCAAAGCCTCATAACTCCCGGTCTCTTCAAGGCATTATAAGGCAACCAGTTTGTAACACTTGGTGTCTGCTCCATTAGTAAAAATGGTTTACCCTGACCAATTCCACGCATCAATTCATGACTCATGGCAATCTGTGCCGGAGTGTCTTCATTTGCAGGATAATTGTCCCAGGAAACCATATCCATGTACTTTGCCCATTTCTGGTAGTCAAGCGGCTTATAAAAGCCCATGAGGTTCGTTGTTACAGGAATATCCGGTGTCTGTGCCTTGACTGCTTCATATTCAAGCTTATAGCATTCCAAAATACTGTCGGAATTGAATCTTCTATAATCCAGAGAAATCCCCTGAAACATGGTGCGTTCCGTTTCGAAATGCTCGCTTAGGAGATTCGGAAGTACCACGTCCTCCCAATCATAGAAGGTATGCCCCCAAAATGCCGTATTCCATGCACGATTCAGCTCATCTATTGTCTTGTACTTTTCTTTTAACCATACGCGGAATGCTTTTTCACAATTCTCACAATAGCACTCTCCGCCATATTCATTTGAAATATGCCACGCAATGATATTATCATAATCCTTATATCGTTCTGCCAGCTTTTTTGCCAATCTGACAGAATATTTACGGTAAATCGGGCTGTTAGGACATGAATTATGCCTACCCCCGAATTTCCTCTTCATTCCATTAAATTCTGTTCTTAAAATTTCAGGATATTTCCTTGCCATCCATGCAGGATGTGCACCCGTAGAGGTTGCAAGCACTACCTTCAATCCATTCTCCCGAACCATCTCCATGATACGGTCCAGTTTCTCAAAGGAATATTCATCTTCTGCAGGCTGCAGGGATGCCCATGAGAAAACATTCAAGGTTACGGTATCTACATGCGCAAGCTTGAACAATCTCATATCCTCTTTCCATGTGTCCTCATCCCATTGTTCCGGATTGTAATCACCACCAAATGCTATTTTGGAATGTTTCCATATTTTTTCGTACATTTATTTTTTCCCTCTCATTCATAAAATCTATCTGTTTCTTCGTTACTGGAACGGACTTAGCTTATTCTATTTTAGCATTATAAGGCTTTCTTTCCTACCGATAATATTGCAGATAGAAAGCTGTATTATTTAGAGGTAACATGATTGCTTGTAGTAACTACTTTTTATGATTTACTCTATGATACTTCTTCCCCCATATATTGTTTCAAAATCTCTGTTAATTCATCAATATCAATCGGTTTTGGCAAAAAGGCATCAAACCCCTCCTTGATCATTCTTTCTTTTACACCACTAACAGCATTTGCAGTCAAAAGCACAATAGGAATCTGACTAAAATTACCACCTAATCCTCGAATTCTATGAAACGTCTCCACTCCATCCATTTCCGGCATCATATGATCCATGAAAATAATGTCATACTGGTTTCCATCTTGTAATAATTCCAAACACTCAGCACCAGAGCCGGCAACATCCACTGTCATTCCGAAACATTCCAGGATACCCTGTGCCACGGTACAATTCAGATCATTATCATCAACCACCAGCATTTTTCCTGTCTTAATCTTTGTCTCTTTATTAGAAGTATCATTTTGTGAATCTGTTAAAATTTTCGGATTGATACCAATCTCCTGCCATAAATCAACGATAAATTTCGTTCCCTTTCCATACTCACTTGTAAACGTAACCTCTCCATCCATCATTTCAACAAATTTTTTTACAATCGAAAGACCAAGTCCTGAACCTTCGACTCCATAATTCTTCTCTTCATCAAATTGTTCAAATTCTTTAAAAACACTTCCAAAATTCTTTTCTTCAATACCAATACCCGTATCCTGCACTTCCATGCAGATTCTGACATGCTTCTGGGTTTCTTCTCTTACAAAAAGTTTCAAGGAAACACTGCCTTCGTTCGTATACTTAATACCATTATTCATTAAATTAATGATAATTTCCTGAACTTTAACTCTGTCACCTACCATAAAATGTGGTATATCCTGATCAATTTCTATGCGAAGGACAAGCCCTTTCTTAGCAGCTGCATCCTCCAGCATGATGCGAATTTCTTCAATGACTTCACGTATCTGGTAAGTAACTGCAGTAATATCCATCTTACCTGTCTCAATTTTAGAAATATCCAGAATTTCATTAATCAAATGAAGCAATGTATGGGCAGAATCCTTTATATTTTTCAGATAGCCTTTTATCAGATAGATTTCCCCTGTTCTAAGAGCCAGCTCTGCAAAGCCAACAATTGCATTCATTGGTGTTCGTATCTCATGGGACATATGAGCAAGAAAATTAGTTTTTGCGATATTTGCCTGTTCCGATTCCTCTTTCAACCGAATCATCTCATTGGTAAAGTTATCGATGAACGACATATCAAAAATCCACGCAACAAATCCCAGACTTTCATCTTCTGCACTGATTGGTGCTGTCCTGATCTCAAAATGCCTGTCATCCCGTTTGATCACCTTTTCATCCGAATGAAATACGCGATCTATCACCATTTCCCCAGAATCCGTATTAATTTCCGGGAACATTTCTTTTGCGACATCATTTGCAAACAATATGTTACTCTGATTGCTGTCTATTACAATAATTCCATCTTTGGAATCTTCTAAGATTCTATCCTTTGCAGCCTGCATCGTATCCAGCAGTCCGAATCGTTTTACATCAATTAGCAAAATGACAACAAAATATGTCATAGCAAGAGACGTCGGATCAAAAGCTTCAAACACATCAGTAAAAACAATCAGCAAACCAATCAAAAATGGTCCCATGGATGAAATAACAAGTAAAAGCATTCTTGTCTGAATCGCCTTTGATACATTCTTTTTTCGGTAAATCTCATAGGCGGCCGTATACGCAAACCACAAAACACCAATAAATAATTCTGCAGCCCATAAGTACCATCCGATACCTTTACCAAGAACCATGAATACTCTGTTCCCAATTATTCTATAATCAATACTACTGTAGTAAAATGGAATATATTCGCACAACATGATGCTTCCCAATAGAATAAAGTTCAATATTTCAAGAAAATAAAGAACACATTTAGGCAATTTAATATGACTAAAACCAGCAGCAAATAACAAAGAAAACATAGTAAGAAAGCATTTGCCAATATAGGCAAACTTAATACTTAACATTGCTGCACTTGTTGTAGTTGATAAAAACTCTGCCAGATTACCGACCGAAAGAATCAAACCACATATAATTGTCATTAACAGATATTTTGAATTTTTCGACTCATTTTCTCTTAACACAATTCCACAAGAAATAATACAAATAATGACACAAACAAAATCAATTAATCCATATATGAATTCCATACACTATATTCTCCATATAAAAGCATTTCATTTTCACTATTAATATAATCATACCATAATATCTGTAATTTTTCTCTTTCTTTTTTCATACAGTTTCTATATTTTTTGCCAATTGTTTCATATTTTATGTTATAATCTTAATAAAAACAATAAGTTTTCAAAAAAGGAGGATGCTATGCAATTATATAATAAAGATTTTTTAGATTTTTTAGCATCAATACCTGATTACTCATCGACTATAGACGAAGTCGTTATGTCATTATCCAAATCACTCTCTCGATTTGCGCCACAAATCAAAATTGGAAAAATTGATTTCAGAATAGATTCACAGCCTAGTATGTTTGAGCCAAAGGATAACAATAACTACTATATGCTATTTTGTTCAAAAGATGGTTATGAGCATTCTAAACAGATTACGGATGTGTTTTCTGATTCAAATATGCCTGGAAATATAATGACTTTCACTTCTTTTCTTCCAATCGGTACTACATGGTCAGAAGAAGATGAAATGAATATTCATATTTTTCACAAATCTCTCTTTATGATTTGTAGCAGAACACAATTAAACAGTTTAGTAAATAAAGTTGCTACGCAGGATATGTTAACAGGGATTTTGAACTTAAATACACTCATACGTCTTCAACCTAAAATCTGCGCAACACGAAATATCGATCAATACACTTGTGTCTTTATCAATTTAAAAAATTTCCGTTATGTCAACTTGAACTTTGGTAGTGAAATAGGTGATGAATTATTGAGAAAAATCGCACACCGCCTTTCTCACATGCTCAAGGAAGATGAATATGTTGCCCGCCCGGGCGGAGATAATTTTGTTGCATTGATTCAAAATGAACGGGTAGAAGAATTTTTAACTTCTATATTTTCTATTAGGATCAATATCTCAACCCCAGCTGTATCACAGGTTTTTGACATTCTTGTGAGAGCCGGACTGTATGCATATCAAAAGAACGATCCTATAGGAAAAGGTGTCAGCAATGCTTCTCTTGCCTTACTTGATGCAAAAAAGTCAGTTCGACATGATTATAAATGGTTTAGTGAAGAAATGTTACAGGTTTCTCATAAGAACAAACATATTATGGATATATTTCCTCATGCTATTGAATGCCATGAATTTGAAATTCATTATCAGCCCAAAGTGGATGCCACATCTACTCTTTGTGGTTGTGAAGCACTTGTACGTTGGCGACGTGATGGACAACTTATTCCTCCAGATGAATTTATACCGTTATTGGAAAAAAACAGCAATATCTGTACCCTGGATTTCTATGTGCTGGAAGAGGTATGCAAGCAGATTAGGAGTTGGATTGAATCTGATATCCCCCCTGTTCGTGTATCTGTAAACTTCTCGAAGATGCATCTCCATAACAGACATCTTGCTGACGATATTTTATCCGTCATGAATAAATATCATATCGCTGCAAAGTATATAGAAATTGAATTAACAGAGAGCTCAGCTTATGAGAATTTCGAATCTTTATCTGCATTTGTCCATGAAATGAAATCTCATGAAGTATTTACTTCTATTGATGATTTTGGTACAGGATACTCATCTTTGAATCTTTTAAAAAACCTACCGGTGGATGTCATAAAGCTGGATAAATCATTCTTAAATGACATTCCAAATTCAAATATGAAGGATACCATTGTACTTCGTTCCATTATTCATATGATGAATGAACTTGGCATACGGATTGTATGCGAAGGTGTAGAAACTGTAGAACAGAAAGATTTCCTGCTAAGTCTTGGTAATCCGGTCATTCAAGGATATCTCTATGATAGGCCGCTACCGGCGAAAGAATTTGAGCAACGATTGATCAACAAACAATATTCCATTTTAGGGAACACCTAGAACTTCATCTCAAAAACAAGGCTGTGAAAAATGATTTCTCATTTATTCACAGCCCTTTATAGTTGTTTTTCATATATCTTATATATTGTTTTACCTTTTCATCCGGATTTTTCGATTCACAAATCTTCTGCAAGGTCTTCTGATATGTCCATGCATCCATGCAGCATTCCTTCTGAAGCATCTGCATTGTCTCATATGGAAAGGTCACAAATGCCTCCGCAGCAGTCCATGCAACCGCCATCCTGGCATAATATCCTTGATTATACTCACGATTCAACACGCTAAGTATTCGTTCCAGATATGGATAGATCTGAACATTTTCCGCTCTTGTATTGTGTTCCACATCTTCCATGGTAATCACTTTTTTTCGAGATATTTTCTTTCCACTTTTATCGTATTTAAGAAAATGATTAAGTAGAATAACCACAGCCACTCTTACTTCAAATTCCTTATCTGAATAGAGATACGTTTGTAAAAAGTCCCACACTATTTCTCTATTTCTTGCCGCAAATCCCAGGCTGTTACAAAAGCTGTCACAAATAGACCAATTATCAATATGGGGGATAAAATCCTTTATCAAATTCAATGCTGTACCGGCTTCTTCTTTTTCTGTTCCATAACCGATAATCATGCCACGAAGCATCGTTTCCTCGAAATATACATCCTCGTAATCTCCCGTATATGAACATATCATTGTCTTCCAATCGTTTTTTTTCACAAGTTCCCTGGCAAGTTTTCTAAGAACCGGCAATCGTACGCCAAGAAGCGGCTTTGATTCAGGAATCAAAGCCGCCGAAAAATCACGATATGCAATTTCTGATTTATCTGTAAGAAGCTGTCTTATTTCATTTTGCATATTCACAACCTTTTGACTCTTAAAACTCTATCGTTCCATCAGCAATCATTGCAAGAAAACAGTCCACGATTTTCGGATCAAACTGTGCTCCTTTGTTAATCTCAAGCTGCTCTAATATGTCCTCTTTTGTCATTTTATGCTGATAACAACGTTCACTATTCATTACATCAAAGGAATCTGCCACACAGATAATACGGGCAATCAGGGGAATTTCTTCTCCCTTTAAGCCCTGTGGATAACCTTTACCATCATAGCGTTCATGATGGTAAAGCGCACCATCACGTATGCCTTCAATAGATGTAAAATCCTTCAGTATTCGATTTCCCTGTATCGTATGTGTCTTGATAATCTCATACTCTTCCTCTGTTAATTTATCCGGTTTATTTAAGATTGCATCCGGTATTCCGATTTTCCCACAGTCATGCATCAATCCAATGTAATAGATTCTATCGCATTCCTCATCGGAAAAACCAAGTCTCTTTGCTAACTTCTTTGCATATTTTGCCACGCGCATGGAATGACCATTTGTTGTAGTATCCTTTGCATCTATAAATCCCATGAATGCAGACATAGCTTGTTCTATGATTTTTGCATCGCCCTGCATCTTTTCTCTTAAACGACGCGTCTTTATATTTACAATGATTACAATGAGCAGGCAAATACACCATATCATAAATGCTGTTATCAATATCCAGAAAGTCGGCAACTTCAGTAATTCTTTATGCAGATGATAATACAATACTGCATTAGGGAACTCCATTGGTGTCATATCTTCATTTACAGTTTTGTGATATGCAATAAAATCGACACGCTTGTTCTGATACTCTCCCTCTTTTAGATCTGAAGGATTAATGAAATCTTCCTTTACTTCAACACTAGGTAAATATACAAAATAATCTCCCTTGTTTACCGGAATCATAAGATCCGTTCCTACAACTGCATGTTTCAGATAAATCTCTACCTCTTGTTCAATACATTTCCTTAAGTCCAGGGCTTGTACCGAATCTTTTCCATCCTCGTGTTGATGAATCTCTAACTCGCCACACCATGCATTATTGAGAAAGCTATCCTGTGGAACTGGAATCTTTAACGTCCAATCCTTGATCGTCATATCTGTCTGATTCGTTACCATGATATCATATATAATACCTGCATACTGAACTTCTTCTGTTATGCCATCTTCATTTTCTTCCATGACTCTTTTTATCCACGTATCAGTACTGCCTCCACGTGGCTTTATTGTTACGGAACAATGCTTATTCGTATTATCTTCTTCTGCATTTGCAGCCGAATAGTAAAGCTCTCTTTCCTGATTATTAAACTGCGCTACACTGATACACAATATTACCATACAAGCAACGATAGCTCCTAAAGTGATTGCAAATATCCTTATCTGCTTACGTATTTCTCCACTCATAATCCCTCCGACTTTTCCATATAACTTTGTTTGCTTTTGATAGCTTATATGTGCGCTATACCACCATCTGTTTATTCAGTCTACTCTTATAAAGGTATGAATGTCAACACAAAAAGAACCCTTGTATCAACTTTTTAGTTGATACAAGGATCCTATTATCTTTTTGAACACATATATACTAAATTAATATCGTATATTACATCTCAGCAATAGCTGCCTGTGCGGCTGCTAATCTTGCGATAGGTACACGGAATGGTGAACATGACACATAGTCAAGACCAATCTTATGGCAGAACTCTACGGAAGAAGGATCTCCACCGTGCTCACCACAAATACCTACATGAAGCTTAGGATTTACCGGCTTACCAAGCTTAATGGACATTTCCATTAACTTGCCAACACCTGTCTGATCAAGCTTAGCAAATGGATCGTTCTCGAAAATATTTGTATCATAGTAATCATCTACTAACTTACCTGCATCATCACGAGTGAATCCGAATGTCATCTGTGTTAAGTCATTTGTACCGAAGCAGAAGAAGTCAGCCTCTGTTGCAATTTCATCTGCAGTAAGAGCAGCTCTTGGGATTTCAATCATAGTACCAACTTCATACTCAAGCTTAACGCCTGCTGCTGCGATTTCTGCATCTGCTGTCTCAACAACAACCTTCTTAACAAACTTTAACTCTTTGATTTCACATACAAGTGGAATCATGATTTCCGGCTTAACATTCCAATCAGGATGAGCCTTCTGAACTTCGATTGCTGCACGAATAACTGCCTTTGTCTGCATCTTTGCGATTTCAGGAGATGTAACAGCAAGACGGCATCCTCTGTGTCCCATCATAGGGTTGAACTCATGAAGGGAAGCAATAATATTCTTAATAGACTCTACAGACTTGCCCTGAGCATCTGCAAGCTTCATGATGTCAGCTTCTTCAGTAGGAACGAACTCATGAAGAGGCGGATCCAGGAATCTGATAGTAACCGGGTTACCTTCAAGAGCTTCGTATAATGCCTTGAAGTCTCCCTGCTGATATGGAAGAATCTTCTCAAGTGCTGCTTCTCTTTCTTCTACTGTATCAGCACAGATCATTTCACGGAATGCTGCAATTCTGTCTTCTTCGAAGAACATATGCTCTGTACGGCAAAGACCGATACCTTCTGCACCAAGCTCACGAGCCTTCTT
>JALEWA010000174.1 GCA_022788085.1 Lachnospiraceae bacterium | reverse complement strand
ACAACGAGAACGAAGTACAAGGAGGAGCGGCATGGCATTCACACATCTGCATGTGCATACGGAATACAGCCTTTTGGATGGCTCTAATAAGATAAAGGAATATGTAAAGCGCTTAAAGGAGCTCGGTATGGACAGTGGAGCCATTACAGACCATGGTGTCATGTTTGGTGTCATTGACTTTTATAAGGAAGCAAAGGCACAGGGGATTAAGCCAATTCTTGGCTGTGAGGTTTATGTTGCGCCAAACTCCAGATTTGATAAAGAACTGACAGGTGGAGAGGACCGATATTATCACCTTGTGCTGCTTGCTGAAAATAATATCGGCTATGCGAATCTGATGAAGATTGTGAGCCGTGGCTTTACCGAAGGCTATTATTATAAACCACGAGTGGATATGGAGGTCTTGAATGCCTTCCATGAGGGGATTATTGCGCTGTCTGCATGTCTTGCAGGTGAAGTACAGCGATATATCAGCAAGGGCTTATATGAGGAAGCGAAGAAAACAGCTTTAAAATATGAAGCCTGCTTTGGAAAGGGTAATTATTTCCTTGAGCTTCAGGATCATGGAATACCGGAACAGAAAACGGTGAATCAGGCATTACTTCGGATGAGTAAGGAGCTGTCGATTCCTCTGGTTGCAACAAATGATATCCATTATACCTATGCAGAGGATGCTGAACCGCATGATTTATTGTTGTGTCTGCAAACCGGTAAGAAGGTAACGGACACTGACAGAATGCGTTATGACGGCGGACAGTATTATGTAAAAAGTGAGATGGAGATGCGCTCGCTTTTCCCTTATGCGCAGGAAGCAATCGATAATACGGCAAGAATTGCAGACAGGTGTAACGTGGAGATTGAATTTGGTGTAACCAAGCTGCCAAAATTTGATGTGCCGCAAGGGTATGATTCATGGAGCTATCTGAATAAATTATGCTTTGATGGCCTTGCAGAGCGTTATCCGCAAGATGATGGTACACTTGCCGAAAAGCTTCGTTATGAGCTGGGTGTCATCCAGAAAATGGGATATGTAGATTATTTCCTGATCGTATGGGATTTCATCAATTGGGCGAAGAGTCATGGAATTCCGGTGGGGCCGGGAAGAGGAAGTGCGGCAGGAAGTATTGTTTCCTATTGCCTGCATATTACTAATATTGACCCTGTGCGTTATAATCTACTTTTTGAAAGATTTTTAAATCCGGAACGAGTGTCCATGCCCGATATCGATATTGACTTCTGTTATGAGAGAAGGCAGGAGGTCATCGATTATGTAAGCCGGAAATATGGACAGGATAAAGTGGTTCAGATTGTGACCTTTGGTACACTCGCCGCAAAGGGAGTCATTCGCGATGTGGCAAGAGTACTTGACTTGCCCTATAACTTTGCAGACAGTATTTCCAAAATGATTCCCAATGAGCTTAATATTACGCTGGAAAGAGCATTAGAGCTGAATCCCGAGCTTCGAAAGCTTTATGAACAGGATGAACAGGTGCATTATCTGATTGATATGTGTAAACGTCTGGAAGGCTTGCCTCGTCATACCTCTATGCATGCAGCAGGAGTTGTAATCTGTCAGAAGCCGGCAGACGAATTTGTCCCATTATCAAGGGGAAGTGACGGTTCCATAACAACGCAGTTTACGATGACTACCATAGAAGAACTTGGACTTTTGAAGATGGACTTCCTTGGACTTCGTACCCTGACCGTTATCCAAAATGCGGTGAATAATGTGGAAAAAACACATGGAATCCATATTGATGTGGATCATATCGATTATGATGATAAGAAGGTACTGGCTTCCCTCGGAACAGGAAAGACAGATGGTGTGTTCCAGTTAGAAAGTCAGGGCATGAAGAACTTCATGAAGGAACTAAAGCCACAGAGCCTTGAAGATGTCATCGCAGGTATTTCTCTTTATCGTCCGGGACCAATGGATTTTATTCCAAGCTATATCAAGGGTAAGAATCATCCGGAAGAAGTAACTTATGCAACACCACAACTGGAACATATCCTGCAGCCAACCTACGGTTGTATCGTTTACCAGGAGCAGGTTATGCAGATTGTACGTGACCTTGGCGGCTATACGATGGGACGAAGTGATTTGGTAAGACGAGCCATGAGTAAGAAGAAGGCTTATGTCATGGAGCAGGAGCGTAAGAACTTCGTTTATGGAAATGAGGAAGAGGGAGTTCCCGGATGCGAGGCGAATGGCATTGCACCGGAGATTGCAGAGCAAATCTATGGAACCATGATGGACTTTGCAAAGTATGCCTTTAATAAGTCTCATGCGGCATGTTATGCAGTGGTAGCTTATCAGACTGCTTTTTTGAAATATTATTACCCGGTGGAATTTATGGCAGCGCTTCTTACCTCTGTTATTGATAATGCGACAAAGGTGTCAGAATATATCATGACCTGTAAAAATATGGGAATCGAGATACTTCCGCCTGATATCAATGAGGGAGAAGCCGGATTTTCCGTATCAGGAAATGCCATCCGTCATGCTTTAACAGCAATAAAGAATATCGGACGACCTGTTATTGATGCTATTGTGCAGGAAAGAGAAGAACATGGAAGGTATGTAAGTCTGAAAGATTTCATGGAAAGAACGGCGGCATACGATGTAAATAAACGAGCCATTGAGCATTTTATCAAGGCTGGTGCTTTTGACAGCTTTGGCTGTACCAGAAAGCAGCTGATGAGTGTGTATTCACAGATTCTTGACAGCATACAGTATGGTAAGAAGAGCACGATGCAGGGCCAGATGTCATTATTTGACATTGTATCTGAGGAGGAAAAAGAAGACCTTGAGATTAAGATGCCGGATGTAGGTGAATATACCAAAGAGCTTTTATTAAGCTTTGAAAAAGAGGTCCTTGGCTTCTATGTCAGCGGTCATCCGATGGAGGAATATCAGTCTCTTTGGAATAAGTACATTACAGCAAAGACCTCTGACTTTTATCTGAATGAGGAAACAGGAACAATTTCGCTTATTGATGGAAGCACTGTGACCATTGGCGGCATGATCATGGATAAAAAGATCAAGTATACAAAACAAGATAAAATTATGGCATTTCTCACAGTGGAGGATCTTGTTGGAAGTGTGGAGGTTATTGTATTTCCGCAAAGCTATGAGAAGTATTCTTATATGCTGAATGAGGAGAGTAAGGTCTTTATACAGGGGCATGTATCAGCAGAAGAAGATCGTGATGGTAAGCTGATTTGTGAAAAGATTACCTCTTTCGATGATATCCCTCGTAAAATATGGCTGAAATTCCCGAATGTCACAGACTATACAAACAGAGAACAGGAGCTGTTTGCAGCGATTGCAGAATCGGAGGGAAAGGATAGTATTGTCATTTATCTGGAGGATACCAGGCAAATGAAGCAGCTTCCGCCAAACAGGAATATTCATGCGGATAGTCAGGTGCTTGAGGTGCTTAGGGATATGCTTGGGAAGGATAATGTGAGAGTGGTGTGACAAAATTTTATCAATTTTATATTGTAATCTCAAAAAAAATGGATTAGAATAAGATAAATTAGATTAAATTTGGATATGCATATGGTACATAGGAGGTATGATCATGGCCAAAGAGATAAAGACAATCGCTGTTTTGACAAGTGGTGGAGATGCACCGGGTATGAATGCTGCTCTTCGTGCAGTTGTGAGAAAGGGAATCTCTAACGGAGTAAAGGTTAAGGGTATTAAGAGAGGTTATGCAGGACTTCTTAATGAAGAAATCATAGATATGGAGCCACAGAGTGTTTCTGATATTATTCAGAAGGGCGGTACCATTCTTGGTACAGCACGTTGCTTAGAGATGAAGGATCCTGAGGTTCAGGCACATGCTGCTGACATTTGCCGTAAGCATAATATCGATGGTCTTGTAGTTATCGGTGGTGATGGTTCTTACCGTGGTGCACAGGCATTAGCAAGAAATGGTATCAATACAGTTGGTATTCCTGGAACGATTGACCTTGATATTGCATGTACAGAGTATACGATTGGTTTCGATACTGCGATTAATACAGCAATGGAAGCAATTGATAAGGTAAGAGATACCTCTTCTTCCCATGAGAGATGTTCTATCATCGAAGTTATGGGACGTAACGCAGGTTATATCGCACTTTGGACAGGTGTTGCGAACGGTGCAGAGGATATTCTTCTTCCGGAAAAATATGATTATAATGAGCAGGAATTAATCAATAATATTATTGCAAGCAGAAAACGTGGTAAGACACATCATATCATTGTAAATGCAGAAGGTATTGGACATTCTACTTCCATGGCTAAGAGAATCGAAGCTGCAACCGGTATCGAAACACGTGCTACGATTCTTGGTTATCTGCAGAGAGGTGGAAATCCAACCTGTAAGGATCGATTCTATGCTTCCATTATGGGTGCTTATGCGGCTGACATTCTTTGTGAAGGCAAGTCAAACAGAGTAGTTGCTTACAAGCATGGTGAGTTTGTTGACTATGATATTGAGGAAGCATTAAATATGACAAAGGGTATTGATGAATACCAGTATGAAATCTGCAAGAAGCTTTCCAGATAATAGAATTAAGATGGTACAGATTGGTTACAGAAAATCTGAAGACAAGAGATTTGTCTTCAGATTTTTTTATGTGGTGGAAATAGAATACCCATAATTCCTATTGACACTATAGGGAATATAAAGATATAATATGCGTTAAGAGAATTTAGAAGATATTGCTATCAGATAATCATATAGTTTGATGGGAGGCATAAAATGAGTGAAATAGAAGTAAGGCATTTGACAAAAACCTTCGAACAAAGGGGAATGAAAGTAGATGCATTGAAGGATATTAATCTGTCGATAGAAGCAGGTGATGTCTATGGCATTATAGGTATGTCGGGAGCTGGTAAAAGTACCTTGGTACGTTGCCTGAACTATTTGGAGAAGCCAACGCAGGGAGAAGTATTGATCGGAGGAAAGAATCTGGGAAACCTGACAGAGAAGGAGTTGAGAAAGCAACGTAGTGATATTGCAATGATTTTCCAGCATTTTAATTTATTAATGCAGAAAAACGTCATAGATAATGTATGTTTTCCTTTACGACTGCAGGGAATAAGGAAAAGGGAAGCAAGGGAAAAAGCAAGAGAATTGTTGAAGACAGTTGACCTTTCCGAAAAGGAAAAGTCATACCCTGCACAGCTATCCGGTGGTCAGAAGCAAAGAGTTGCAATTGCCAGGGCGCTTGCATCGAATCCAAGGATTCTTTTATGTGATGAGGCTACCAGTGCATTAGATCCACAGACAACAGCCTCTATACTGGCATTGCTAAAGGAGATAAATCAGAACCTTGGCATTACAATTGTTATCATCACGCATCAGATGTCAGTGATTCGTGAGATATGTAATAAGGTAGCAATCATCGAGAGAGGCGGTCTGGTAGAGAACGGATTCGTAGAAGACATCTTTGCGCATCCGAAATCACAGGCTGCAAAGGAATTGATTTTAAGAGATGTACCGGAAAATGGAACAACGGATTTAAGCAGTCACCAGGAAAAATATATTCAGAGTGATAGAAAGATAAGAATTGTATTTTCGGAGAACTCTGCATTTGAGCCGGTAATTGCCAATATGGTCTTACAGTTTGGTATGCCTGTGAATATTCTAAAGGCAGATACGAAGAATGTTGGTGGAGTTGCTAAGGGAGAAATGATTTTGGGATTACCACAGGACAGACATCTTCAGGTTGATATGGAAAATTATCTGAGGAAACATGGTTTAGAAATAGAGGAGGTAACAGAAGATGTGGGATAGTACAATTATTAATATGCTGTTGGAAGGTATTCGGGATACTTTATATATGACAATTACATCAACCATACTGGGTTATGTGTTTGGCTTGCCGATGGGAATTATATTAACGGTTACAGACCAGAATGGTATTATGCCGAATGCGTTTATTTATAAGATATTTGATGTGATTTCTAATATCGTGAGAAGTGTACCTTTCTTGATTTTGCTGATTTTACTAATTCCTTTTACGCGTCTGGTTGTAGGCAGAAGCTATGGTTCCACAGCAACAATTGTCCCGTTGGTGGTGGCAGCAGCACCATATATTGCCAGAATGGTAGAGTCTTCTTTAAAGGAAGTAGATGGCGGTGTTATAGAGGCGGCACGTTCCATGGGGGCATCAAATTTTTATATCGTTTTTCATGTTATGTTAGTAGAAGCAAGAACCTCACTTATCGTAGGAGCGACGATTACGATGGGAACTATTCTTGGGTATTCGGCTATGGCAGGAACAGTAGGAGGTGGCGGACTTGGAGATATCGCAGTTCGTTATGGTTATCACAGATGGCAGACAGATATTATGATTGTTACGGTTGTGTTGTTGATTATCCTGTTTCAGATATTCCAGACAGTAGGAATGAAGATTGCCGGCAGTTTAGACAGAAGAAAGTAACACGAAAAAAATGAAAAAAAGGTTGACAAGGTAATATGGAAGGTGTATATTCCTATTAAACATATAAAACATATAGGAATTATGAAGAAGAAATAATGTAGTGAGGAGGACTATTATTATGAAGAAAAAATTAGTGACATTATTCACATCGTTAACACTTGCGGCAGCAGCGTTAACAGGCTGTGGTTCATCAACACAGCAGGCAGATACAGCAGCAGATTCTACCAGTACACAGACAGTATCCACAGATGCATCATCTGATGCTATTTTCCGTACTGTGGATGAAATCAAGGAAAGTGGAAAGGTAACTATTGGCGTATTCAGTGATAAGAATCCATTTGGATATGTAGATGAGACAGGTGCTTATCAGGGATATGATGTATACTTTGCAGAGCGTATTGCAAAGGATCTTGGGGTAGAGGTTGAATATGTATCAACAGAACCGGCCAGTCGTGTTGAATATCTTGAAACAGGTAAGGTTGACATTATCCTGGCGAACTTTACCGTAACAGAAGAAAGAGCTGAGAAGGTTGATTTTGCACTTCCATATATGAAGGTTGCACTTGGTGTTGTATCACCGGATGATTCTCTCATCACGGAACCGGAACAGTTAAACGGAAAGACATTAATTGTGGCAAAGGGAACAACAGCAGAAACATTCTTTACAGAGAATTATCCTGAAGTCAATCTTTTGAAATTTGATCAATATACAGAAGCATACAATGCATTATTAGATGGCAGAGGAGATGCATTTTCAACAGATAATACCGAAGTACTTGCATGGGCAATCCAGAATGAAGGATTTACCGTAGGTATCGAATCATTAGGTTCGCTTGATACGATTGCACCGGCTGTATCAAAAGGAAATGAGACATTATTAAAGTGGATTAATGATGAAATCGTAGCACTTGCAGATGAACAGTTCTTCCATGAAGACTATAAGGCAACTTTGGAGCCGGTATACGGATCAGAGGTTGATATTGATTCACTTGTTGTAGAGGGTGGTGTCGTAGAAGAATCTGCACAGGCAGAACCGGCTGAAATACAGGGAACGATTACGGTTGCAGCTTCAGCAACACCACATGCAGAAATTTTAGAGAAGGCAGCACCGCTTTTGGAAGAAAAGGGCTGGAAGCTTGAAGTAACGATATTTGATGATTATGTATTACCTAATAATGTAGTAGAAAGTGGAGAAATTGATGCAAACTACTTCCAGCATATTCCATATCTTGAAAGCTTCAACAAAGAGCAGGGAACACACCTTGTAAATGTTGGTGGTATACATTATGAGCCATTTGGAATTTATCCGGGAACAAAGACGGATTTAGAGGATTTAGCAGAAGGCGATACGATTGCAGTACCAAATGATACAACGAATGAGGCGAGAGCATTATTATTACTGGAAGCAAATGGTGTGATTACATTAAAGGAAGATGCCGGACTTGAAGCAACCATAAATGACATCGTAGACAATCCGAAAAACATTGAAATTCTTGAGCTGGAAGCTGCTCAGGTAGCACGTGTGAAGGAAGAAGTTGCATTCGTAGTATTAAATGGAAATTATGCATTGGAGGCCGGCTTCTCAGTAGCAAAGGACGCAGTAGCATATGAAACATCAGATTCTGAAGCAGCTAAGACCTATGTAAATATTATTGCAGTAAAGGAAGGAAATGAAGACAACGAGGGCGTTAAGGCACTTGTAGAAGTACTTACTTCTGATGAAATCAAGCAATATATCAAAGATACATATGATGGAGCAGTTATTCCTTTTGAATAAGGCATGCTAAGTTAGGCAAAAAGAGGTTTTAGGCAGTGAGAACTGTTTGGAACCTCTTTCTATATTCCGGTTGACAAAGGATTATATAGATGCTATATTTTTGATTGCCTAGCAAATCAGTAGGGAAATATGAAAAGAAAAGGAAGTAACAATGGAGATGTCGCTGGATATAAATTTTATTAATCAGTACATTCCACTTTATATAGAAGCTGCCAAATTGACAATACGTTTGGGCGTGATTGGAATTTTACTTGCTTTGATGGTGGGATTCATATGTGCTATGATACAATATTTTAAGATACCGGTTTTAAGACAAATTGTAGCAGTGTATAAAGAATTATCACGAAATACACCACTTTTGGTACAGCTCTTTTTCCTGTATTTCGGTCTTCCCAAAATAGGAATAAAAATAAGCTCAGAGACCTGTGCCATAATTGGGCTTACATTCCTGGGTGGAAGTTATATGGCAGAAGCGTTTCGCAGTGGTCTGGAGGCAATAGAGAAGATTCAATTGGAATCAGGACTTAGTATCGGACTTACGCATGCTCAGGTAATGAAATATATTATTTTTCCGCAGGCACTTTCTATCTCTGTGCCGGCATTATGCGCTAATATCATTTTTATGATTAAAGAAACATCAGTATTTAGTGTTGTGGCACTTCCGGACTTGATGTATGTCGCAAAAGATTTGATTGGTCTATATTATAAGACAGAAGAGGCATTGCTTATGCTTGTAATTGCTTATTTGATATTATTGCTTCCGATATCAGTAATTGCTTCTATTTTAGAGAGGAGGTTACGATATGCAGGATTTGGGAATTAAAGTTCTGTTTATGGGTAATAACTTTCTAAGATTACTGGAGGGACTGTGGATAACGATTCGGATTTCCCTGATTTCTGTAGCGCTATCTGTTGTATTTGGAATTTTGCTTGGGGTGCTGATGACAAGAAGGAATCTGATGATTAAGGCGATAACGAAGGTATATTTGGAATTTATCAGAATTATGCCTCAGCTTGTGTTATTATTCCTGGTGTATTTTGGATTGACGAAGATGTACGGAATCAATCTGTCAGGAGAGGTTTCTGCCATTGTCGTTTTTACATTGTGGGGAACAGCAGAGATGGGGGATTTAGTTAGGAGTGCGTTGATTTCTATTCCCAGGCATCAGTATGAGAGTGGAGCTGCACTGGGACTTACTACAGTACAGATATATTGGCATATTATTATTCCACAGACTTTAAGACGATTGGTGCCTTTGGCGATTAATCTGACAACTCGAATGATAAAGACAACATCACTGGTTGTATTGATTGGTGTGGTAGAAGTACTTAAGGTTGCGCAGCAGATTATTGAAGCGAATCGATATACCGTTCCGGATTCCGCACTCTGGATTTATGGAACGATATTCTTTCTGTATTTTATTGTATGCTGGCCGATATCTTTAGTGGCAGGCAGATTGGAGAAACGATGGAAGAGTTAGAGAAGCTGTTGGAGCTAAGACATATTCATAAAGACTATGGTAATGGAGCAATTTTAAAGGATGTGTCACTAGACATACATAAGGGTGAAGTAGTTGTATTGATTGGACCGTCAGGATGTGGAAAGAGTACACTGCTTCGTTGTGTTAACGGATTGGAGTCTATTCAATCCGGTGATATTTTGTTGGATGGCAATGTGATTTCCGGAAAGAAAACAAAGTGGAGCGAAGTGCGGCAAAAGATTGGAATGGTGTTCCAAAGCTATGATTTATTTCCACATATGACTGTCCTTGATAATATCCTGCTTGGTCCTATGAAGGTTCAGGGAAGAAAGAAGCAGGAGGTTCAGGAGGAGGCAGAGAAGCTTTTAGAACGAGTAGGGCTGCTAGACAAGAAGAATGCCTTTCCAAGGCAGTTATCCGGTGGACAGAAGCAAAGGGTTGCCATTGTCAGAGCGTTGATCTTAAAGCCTGAAATCATGCTCTTTGATGAGGTAACGGCTGCATTGGATCCTGAGATGGTTCGTGAAGTATTGGATGTAATGCTGGAGCTTGCGAAAGCCGGATCAACGATGATGATTGTTACACATGAGATGCAATTTGCCAGAGCAGTGGCTGACAGAATTGTATTTTTGGATGATGGTGAGATTGTTGAAGCAGATACACCTGAGAATTTCTTTGAACACCCAAAAACGGAGCGTGCACAGAAATTTTTGAATACATTCTTATTTTAGTATAGAGATAGTAGCTATGAAAACGGTTATTTAGGTAACCGTTTTTTTGTGTACAAAAAATAAATGTTGCGCAATAATATGTTTATTGAAAAAAATTCAGATAAATAATAAAATTTATATAATAGTTTAAAAAAAGGAGGTAATATGGATTATACAAATAAAAGCATTGCAGACCAAAGCAGAAATAAAACTGCCTTATTAGGCGCTACTATTATGAATGCCATCATTGCGTTTGCTTACTTTTTCGAGGTCTTAAAGGGTACAAGAGGAATGGGAGCTTATCTCATCATTGTGGCACTTTGTTTTGTACCAATTATTGCAGCATATGTTACTTATCTTAAGAAAAAGGATTCGTATTCCATTCGATACGTTTTGTCAATTGGCTTTGTATTCCTTTATTGTTATGTTATGTATGGAACGACTACCAATACAGCCTTTTGTTATGTTATTGTTATTTTTATTGTGTTAACGGTATATATGGATAGAAGGCTTTCCATTGGATTAGGTGTATCAGCAGTGATATTCAATGTCGTACGATTAGGGATGACCGCTTCAAGGGGCGAGACTACACCTAAATATATTGCGGAGATGGAAATTGTTTTTGCATGCTTAATACTATTTACCATATTTGCAGTAATGGCATTGGGTAAAATCGCGCAGATTGATGCTGAAAATATCAGAAAAGCTACAGAAGAGAAGGAGCAGGCTGACAAGCTGTTAGAGAAGATTATGGCAGTTGCGGTATCTGTAACGGAGAATGTGGAACTGATTAATGATGTTGCATCCCAGACGGAATTACTTGCATTAAATGCAGCATAGAAGCTGCAAGGGCCGGCGAAGCAGGAAAAGGCTTTGCAGTAGTTGCATCAGAAATTACGAGTCTGGCAGGACAAACAGAAGATGCAACAGGAAAGATTGTGAACCTGATTTCGGATATCAGGGAGTCACTTGAACGGGTAAATCATTCTGTCAAGGAAATGTTGGAAAACAATCACACACAAGGTAATCCGGTAGAAGAAAATGCGAAAAGCTTTGAGGCAATCTTTGGTAATACGGAAGAGATTCTTGAAGAAATCACGGCTGAAGCAAATGCAACGCTGGATAATTGTGAGGCAAACCTAAGAAGCGTGGAAGCGGTTGGCAGCATCTTTTTTTGGCATATCTATACACAATTTTAAAAAGTATGCTATACTAAGCGGTATGAAGAAATTTTGATTGCTTATCATTGAGAGAGAATAACGGAATAGTTACGAAAGAGGATAAGCAAGGAGGGAGTATGAAGAAAACTGCGAAAGCAAAAAAAACGACAACGCGAGTCATAGCACAGGGGTTTGCATTAATCATATTAGTTGGAGCATTACTGCTCACACTTCCCATTGCTACAAGGACAGGTGAGGTTAATTTCCTGAATGCATTGTTTACAGCAACTTCGGCTACCTGTGTAACAGGCTTGGTCGTAGCTGATACCTTTCAGAATTGGACGATTTTTGGACAGATTGTCATAATCAGCCTGATACAGATTGGTGGGCTTGGATTTATGACAGTTGGTGTATATATATCTATTTTATTAAAGAGAAGAATCGGCCTACAGGAACGTGAAACACTTCATGAGAGTGTAAATACACTGGAAATTGCAGGAGTAGTACGACTGGTCAAAAGGATCGTGCAGGGAACCTTTTTGATAGAAGGAGTTGGTGCGTTACTGCTTGCAACACGTTTTATTCCGCAGTTTGGTGTCCAAAAGGGAATTTACTATTCTATATTCCATTCCATATCGGCATTCTGCAATGCAGGCTTTGATTTGATGGGGGTACAGGGAGAGTATTCTTCCCTTGTTAGTTTTGAAGGTGACATGATTGTCAATATTACGGTAATAGCGTTGATTTTAATAGGTGGCATTGGTTTTATCGTATGGAACGACATTTCTACGAACAAATGGCATTTTAAGAAATACCTTTTACATACGAAGATTGTACTGGTAACAACATTAGGACTTACAGTAGTTACCACAGTTCTTTTCCTCCTTTTTGAAAATAACAATGTTTTTCAGGGGATGACGCCGCTTGAAATGCTTTTGGGAGCATTGTTCAGTTCCGTGACACCAAGAACGGCAGGTTTCAATACAGTGGATACAGCAGCTCTTACCGATGCGAGCAAGCTGCTTACCATGATTTTGATGTTTATTGGAGGAAGTCCCGGATCTACGGCAGGCGGTGCCAAGACGACTACGATGGTGGTTCTTGCCTTTTACGCACTTGCCATGATACGTAATCAGGAGGATATTAATCTGTTTGGAAGAAGGCTTACTTCAGATGTGGTGAAAAAGGCAAATGCTGTTGTAGTGATTAACCTTACACTTGCTTTTACAGCTGCAATGGTAATCATGGCAATGCAAACGATTCCGTTTACGGATGTCATGTTTGAGGTGTTGTCGGCAATTAATACCGTTGGTATGAGTACGGGAATCACGAGAGATTTGAACTTGATTTCCAGAATTCTGATTATTGTCTTAATGTACTGTGGACGATTGGGCAGCTTGTCCTTTGCTCTTGTATTCGCACAGAAGAGTACGACAGACAATGTAAGGCAGCCACAGGAAAGAATTATTGTTGGTTAGTAATTGTTTAGATAGAAAGGATTATGAATATGAAGTCAATTTTGATTATTGGAATGGGACGTTTTGGACATCATCTGGCAAAGGATTTTCTTGACAATGGGCATGATGTCATGATTATTGATGAGGATGAAGAAAAGGTTGAAGATATGGTACCATTTGCAACAAGTACCAAGATTGGTGATTGTACAAAGGAAGAAGTCTTAAGAAGCCTTGGCATCAGTAATTTTGATGTTGTTTTTGTCTGCATCGGAACGAATTTCCAGAGCAGCCTTGAGATTACAAGTCTCGTAAAGGAGCTTGGTGCAAAACGTGTCATCAGCAAGGCAACCAGGGATATACAGGCAAAGTTCTTATTGCGTAATGGTGCAGATGAAGTTATTTATCCGGAAAAGGATATTGCAAAGAAATGGGCAGAACGTTACAGCCTTGATAATATTTTCGATTATTTTAATCTTCCGGGTGATATTGGTGTCTATGAGATGAATCCGCTTCCGGAATGGATTGGTAAGAGTATCAGGGAATCTAACATTGCTGCTAAGCATAAGGTAACCATTCTTGGTGTTAAGAAGCAGGGTGATGAGGAAATGAGTATGTTGCCGTCTGCAGATTATGTCATTAATGAGAAGGAACATCTTATGATTATGGCTGAGAACGAAGTTGTTGAAAAGCTGCTGTCAAGAAAGAAAAGATAACATGATTACAAGTACATCGAATAACAGGATAAAAAGAATAGTTGCTTTGGGACAAAAGGCGAAGCTTAGACGGGAAGAGGACTGTTTTCTGGTAGAAGGTCCGAGAATGTTTATAGAGGCTCCAGGAAGTTGGATAAAGGAAGTCTATGTTTCTGAATCATTTCTTGCAAAGTGCAGTTTTCGAAAGGAATTGGAAACATATCCATATGAGATCGTTTCTGATGAGGTATTTCAAAAGATATCGGATACGAAGACACCGCAGGGAATTCTGAGTGTCTTAAGGTGCCCTCATTATGAAATGAAGGATTTACTTCAAAAGAAAACACCATTACTTGTTATATTGGAAAATATCCAGGATCCTGGAAATCTGGGGACCATTTTCCGTGCCGGTGAAGGAGCAGGGATTGATGGTGTTATCATGACCAGGGAGACTGCGGATTTATTTAATCCAAAGGTTATCCGTGCAACGATGGGTTCTGTTTACCGTGTGCCTTATATCTATGTGGATGATATTCAGGCAAGTATTGCAGAATTGAAGCATCAGGGAATTGCTGTATATGCAGCACATTTAAGTGACAGTGTATGTTATGATGAGCCGGATTATAAGTCAGGCACAGCCTTTTTGATTGGAAATGAAGGAAATGGTCTGAAGAGGGAAACGGCAGACAATGCATCACAATATATCAAGATACCGATGCAGGGACAGGTGGAATCCCTGAATGCAGCGATTGCAACCTCCATTCTGATGTATGAGGCTGCAAGGCAAAGAAAATAAAAATTAAACACAGTAGGAGGAGTAAGCGAATGAAAATAGGTTTTATTGGTTTAGGTAACATGGCAACTGCTATGATTGGCGGCATCTTAGGAAAGAGACTCTACACAAAAGCAGATATTATTGGTTCTGACAAGCTGCAGTCGACAGCAGATAAGGCAAAGGAAAAGTTTGGTATAGAAACCTATGCAGATAATAAAGCAGTTGTGAAGGCGGCGGATGTGATTGTTTTTGCAGTGAAGCCAATCTTTTTGCCGGAGGTTATTGAGGAAATCAAGGATGAGGTAACAAAGGACAAGCTTGTGATTTCTATTGTTGCAGGTAAGACGATTGCATGGATAGAGGAAGCTTTTGCAAAGGAGATTCGTCTGGTTCGTTGTATGCCAAATACACCTGCATTTGTAGGCGAGGGCTGTACTGCAATATGTTTGAATCAGGCAGCAACCAAGGAGGATGAAACTCTTGCCCTTGCAATTATGAACAGCTTTGGAAAGGCAAGCATTGTTACAGAACACCTTATGGATGCTGTTGTTGGTGTTAGTGGAAGCTCTCCGGCATATGTATTCATGTTCATTGAGGCTATGGCAGATGCTGCTGTTCTTGCAGGAATGCCAAGAGCACAGGCATATGAATTTGCAGCACAGTCTGTTCTTGGAAGTGCCAAGATGGTGCTTGAAACAGGAAGACATCCGGCAGACCTTAAGGATATGGTATGTTCACCGGGAGGAACTACCATTGAGGCGGTGAAAGTATTAGAGGAAAAAGGATTCCGTGCAGCTGTTATGGATGCCATCGGAGCATGCGTGGAAAAATCGAAAAATCTATAAAAAAAAGAAAAATGTGTGAAAAAGAGTCCAAAACTTGACAAGTTGCGGACTCTTTGTTATTATATAAAATCGTAAAGAAAGTTAACAAAGATGTAATATTTGTTAGCGGAATGTATATAATATGTAAATAAAAAGTAACTATGGAGTACTGAATAGTTACGAATAAAAAGAAATAGTTTCCAAAGTATATTACTTGGAAATGCTGGAGATTAGTATGAAAGCGAATTGCAGAAAGTGGAAAGGTCTTTTTTCCTTATTAAGTCTTTCGGTAGCATTATCTGCTACACCTATGAATCTGTTGGCTGAAAATAAGAAAACAGAAGAGGTACAGACGAAAAAGGTTGATCAGAAAGCAGAAGCAGAAGAGGTAGCGTTGAGCGCCGGGGCAGCAGTGCTGTTAAATATGGATATTACAATGGCTGATGAAGAAATTGTAGAGCTTGTTAAGAGCAATACAACGGAAGCCATTTCCGTAAAAACCTTAACAAAAAAAGAAGATTCCACACTTGTCATGGCAAAGGTAAATGAATACGTTAATATCCGTGAAGAAGCCGATCAGGACTCTAAGAAGCTCGGCGTCTTATATAAGGATTGTGGCGGGCACATTGTTGAGAGCGAAGGCGACTGGACCAAGATTCAATCCGGTGATGTAACCGGCTGGGTAAAGAATGAGTACCTGTATTTTGGAGAGGAAGCACAGGAGCTTGCTAAAGAAGTAGGAATTCTTACCGCATACTCACAGACTGAAACCTTGAGAGTAAGAAAAGAGCCGGGGCTTGATGCAGGAGTGCTCGGACTGTTATCGGAGGGTGAAGCAGTAGAAGCGATTGCAGAGCAGGATGAATGGGTAGAGGTAAGCTACGAAGGCACAACCGGATATGTATCAGCAGAATATGTGAAGGTTGAGTTTGATCTTGATGTTGCAGAGTCCATGGAAGAGATTCTTGCAAGAGAAGCGGCAGAGAAGGAAGCAAAACGAAATGCACAGAAGGAAGCCGTTCTTGCAACTGCCTCTGAGCTTGACATTCTTGCAGCGCTGATCCAGTGTGAAGCAGGAAGTGAGCTTTATGATGGACAGATTGCAGTAGGAGCTGTTGTTATGAACCGTGTCAGAAGCGGCGGATATCCTAATACGATTACAGATGTCATTTATGCATCAGGACAGTTTACACCGGCATCCACAGGAAGACTTAACAGTTTGATTTTAAGCGGTAATATCAAGGAATCCTGTAGACAGGCAGCGCAGGCAGTTGTCAGCGGAACCTGTAATGTTGGAGATGCTCTTCATTTTAGAAGGGTAGGAACAAAAGAGGGAATTATTATTGGAAATCATGTTTTCTGGTAGGAAGAAAAGGGGCATATCAATATGATAGGCCCTTTTTATGTGCACAGGCGCATATGGAATATTGCAGCGCTGCTGCATGCGCCTGGCACGGCGGGCAGGAAAAGTCTGCCCGATTATGAACAGGCGCTTGCCCCTACCGGAAAAACGTAGTAGAATGAGAAAGTATTATTTTTTGAATGTCAAAGGAGGAGAATTATGGATTTAAAAGGACGTCATTTTTTAACATTGAAGGATTTTACACCAGAGGAGATTGTTTATCTGATAGACCTTGCAGCTTCTTATAAGGAGAAAAAGAAAAAAGGAATTCTGCATGACACGCTTCGTGGAAAGAATGTTGCATTGATATTTGAGAAGACAAGTACACGTACCAGATGTTCCTTTGAAGTAGCAGCCCATGACTTAGGAATGGGAACTACATATCTTGATCCATTAGGTTCTCAGATTGGTAAGAAGGAAAGTATTGCAGATACAGCAAGAGTACTTGGAAGAATGTACGAAGGCATTGAATATAGAGGATTTGAACAGGCGATTGTGGAAGAACTTGCAAAGTATGCCGGTGTTCCTGTATGGAATGGTCTGACAAACGAGTATCATCCGACACAGATGTTAGCAGATATGCTGACTATCAGAGAGCATTTTGGAAGATTAAAGGGTATTAAGCTTACCTATATGGGAGATGCTCGTTATAACATGGGTAATTCCCTGATGATTGCCTGTGCAAAGCTTGGTATGCATTTTACAGCATGTACGGCAAAGGAATATTTCCCTGATGCAGCACTTGTTGCACAGTGTCAGGAATATGCCGCAGAGTCCGGTGGAACCATTACCCTGACAGAAGATGCAATAGCCGGAACAAAGGATGTGGACGTTGTTTATACGGATGTATGGGTTTCCATGGGAGAGCCGGAAGAGGTATGGGAGGAGCGTATTAAAGCACTGACACCATATAAGGTTACAAAGGAAATCATGCAGAATGCCGGAGAAAAGGCAATATTCCTTCATTGTCTGCCGGCCTTCCATGACTTAAAGACTAAGATTGGTAAAGAGCAGGGTGAAAAATATGGCTTTACGGAGCTTGAAGTAACAGATGAAGTATTTGAATCAGCACAGTCTAAGGTTTTTGATGAAGCAGAAAACCGTATGCACACCATCAAGGCAGTTATGGCAGCTACTTTAGGAGCGTAAGCCTTTATGAAAAAGGAAGAAATCATAAGCTATCTGGATACTGCCTGGGTAGCAAGGAATCTGGTCGTTCATGAGGAAACCGTCTCTACGAATCTCGATGCGAAGCAATTAGCAGAGGAAGGCGCAGAAAGTGGAACACTTGTAGTTTCAGAAATGCAGACTGCAGGAAGAGGAAGGCGTGGAAGGACATGGATATCTCCGGCAGGAGAGGCTGTTTACATGTCGCTCCTGCTTCGACCTTCGTGTAAGCCGGAGCAGGCTTCAGCACTAACACTTGTTATGGCACTTGCTGTTTTAGAGGCAGTGGAGGAATTAAAGCCGGAAAGCTGTGGTATTAAGTGGCCAAATGACATTGTCATGAACGGAAAAAAGATTTGTGGAATCCTGACAGAGATGAGTGTTGAAAAAAATGAAATCAGCCATGTGGTCGTTGGTGTTGGCATCAACGCCAATCAAAGCTCTTTTGATCAAGAAATCTCGGAAACGGCAACTTCTCTTTTCCTGGAACTGGGAAAAAGGGTAGACAGGTCATGGTTGATCAGTCGTGTTATGCATCATTTTGAAGAAGCATATGAAGAATATGAAAAGACATGGGATTTGACAGGACTTGTAGACAGATACAACCGACACTTGCTGAATAAGGATAGACAGGTAAGGGTATTGGATCCTAAGGAAGAATACGAGGGTACCGCTCTTGGAATCAATGCACAGGGAGAGCTTCTTGTAAGGAAACAGGATGGAGAGCTTACAGAAGTTTATGCAGGAGAAGTATCGGTTCGTGGTATCTATGGATATGTTTAGGAGGACATCAGTTGGAAGAGAATAGTAAGCGTATTGTGCTTTGTGGTGCAAATGCGTATGATAAGAAATATTATTTCAATGAGCAGTTTAAGGGAATACCGCAGTCCATTCAGGATGAACTGCATATTATGTGTGTCCTTTTTACTGAGGAAGTAGGCGGTGTGTTTACAATCGTATTTGAGGAGGATGGAAGTGTCAGCTTTGATACGGAATCTTATGAAGAGGATATCTTGTATGATGAGGTAAGCAGCGGTCTTTTGATTCATGATATAAAACTGAAGCATAAGGAGCTTCTAGAGGCGCTGAGCATGTATTACAGAGTATTTATTTTACACGAGCCGTTTGATGAGTCGTTTGAGGAATAGGAGAGAGAATATGTATTTAGTAGTGGATGTAGGAAATACTAATATCACGTTTGGTGTATATGATGGAAAAGAGCTTGTTACGACATTTCGTCTGATGTCAAAGACACCGAGAACCTCAGATGAATATGGTGTACTGATTACGGAGCTGCTTAGTAAAAATGAGATTTCCGTAAAACAGATTACCGGAGTGATTGTTGCAAGTGTCGTTCCCAATATTATGCATTCTCTGAACGGAGGAATCAGACGTTATGTAAACCAACGTTTGCTGACAGTAGGTGCAGGGGTCAAGACTGGAATCAAAATTGTGACAGAGAATCCAAAGGAAATTGGTCCTGACAGAATTGTAGATGCTGTGGCAGCGTATGAGTTGTATGGTGGACCGATTCTTGTTATTGATTATGGCACGGCAACTACTTATGATTTAGTAACAGAGGATGGATGCTTTGCAGCAGGAATTACCGCTCCCGGTATCCGTATTTCCGCAAAGGCTTTATGGGAGGACACGGCAAAGCTTCCGGAAGTTGAGATTAAGAAACCTGCATCCATTCTGGCGCAGGAGACGATTTCCAGTATGCAGGCAGGACTTGTATATGGACAGATTGGTCAGACAGAGTATATAATCCAGCGTGTCAAGAAGGAAACAGGATATGACAATCTGAAGGTAGTAGCAACCGGAGGACTTGGAAGAATCATCGCAGAGGAAACAGATATGATTGAGGAATATAACAGTTTCCTTACGTTAGAGGGATTACGGATTATCTATGAAAAGAACAATCGGTAATAAGGAGGCGCAATGGAGCTCAAAATAGGGAATGTTACCCTTGAGAATAATGTAATATTGGCACCGATGGCTGGTGTTACAGACCTGCCCTTTCGGCTTCTTTGTAAGGAGCAGGGGGCAGGCCTCTTATGTATGGAAATGGTAAGTGCCAAGGCAGTACATTATAATAATAAGAATACCGAAGCACTTTTGGAAATCCATCCGGAGGAATGCCCTGTATCGTTACAGCTTTTTGGTTCAGAACCTGATATTATGGCAGAAACAGCAGCAAGAATTGAAGAGCGCCCTTTTGCGATTCTGGATGTCAATATGGGCTGCCCTGTTCCTAAAGTGGTGAATAACCATGAGGGAAGCGCCTTGATGAAGGAACCAAAGCTCGTCGGTGAAATTGTCACTGCATTGGTTAAGGCAATCAAGAAGCCGGTAACCGTAAAGATTCGAAAGGGCTTTGATGATGACCATGTGAATGCTGTTGAGATTGCCAAAATCATAGAAGCCAGTGGGGCATCGGCAATTGCCGTACATGGAAGGACCAGAGAACAATATTATTCCGGTAAGGCTGACTGGGATATCATTCGCCAGGTTAAGGAGGCTGTAAAGATTCCTGTGATTGGAAACGGTGATATTACAGATGCACTTTCCGCTAAGAAAATGATAGAGGAAACAGGCTGTGATGGTATTATGATTGGCAGGGCATGTAGAGGAAATCCATGGATTTTCAGAGAAATCACACAATATCTTGATATCGGAGTATTGCCCGCGCGACCTTCTGTAGAGGAGGTAAGGGATACCATACTAAGACATGCAGAATTACAGCTTGCATATAAAGGTGAATATACAGGAATCCGTGAAATGAGAAAGCATGTAGCCTGGTATACAACAGGCTATCCGCATTCTGCAAAGCTAAGACGGATGGTAAATGAGATGGAAACTTTTGCAGAGCTTGAAAAAAGTATCTGTGAAATTTTTTCATAAATTAAGAAACAAAAGTAACAAATGAGAGGGAGAACGAATGAGTAAAGTAACACAAAATTATGAACAGTTGGCACTATCAATGGGCATGTACCTGGATGGCAATGTCATTTATGGAGAGCGCGGAGGATATGAACTGATGATTTATGCAACAGATTCCAGATATCCATATCTACTGACAGTTAGTCTTTCTGCAAAGCCGCTGAATGGAATCTTCTTAAGCAAGGAAGAGAAGAAGCAGTTTGCAAAGGGACTTAAGCCGGTAACTTCCCTGAACCAGGATGGCAATCATATTACTATGGTAATCGGAAATACATCAAATCAGGAGAAGCTTAAGGAAAATCTGGAAACAGGATTAAGCAATCTTCTGCCTTTTTTACAGGCAAGAGGTTATGTCCCATGCTGTCAATTTTGTGGCGAGCAGGTACAGACAATAGGATATTCCATGGGAAATAACTATATGCACTTATGTCAGGAATGTATTGCTAAAATGCGTCAGGATGAAACACTTGCTGTACAGGCGAAGGAACAGAAGAAAGAAAATCTGGTTGGTGGTATTGTAGGTGCTTTCTTTGGCTCCTTAATTGGTATTCTTTGTATCATTATCTTTAGCCAGATGGGAAGAATTGCCGCAGTCTCAGGTGTCGTTATGGCTGTCTGCACGATTAAGGGTTATGAGAAGCTTGGTGGAAAGCTGACTAAGAAGGGCATTGTGGTTTGCATTATCATGATGCTTGTTATGACATTTGTGGGAGACCGTCTTGACTGGGCAATCATGATTGAGCGAGAATTCGGTACAAAGTGGAATATCGATATTGCAGAAGCATTCCAGCTTGTACCACAGATGTTGGCTGAAGGTGTGATTGACAGTGGCTCTTATTGGGGTAACCTGGCAATCCTATATTTATTTACAATTGGTGGTGCCGTTCCAACGGTAAGCGCTGTATTAAAGGAGCTTAATAATACAGGCTCTTCTATCAGACAGATCGGGTCTGCAATTTAGTCGTTGTAACATGCAACATACGCAAACATAATTGGAACAAATGAGAAAATGGATTAGTACATTATACGGAAGTTTTTTGTATCTTTTCGTTGTTAATTTAATTTTTATCGACACAGAAGTTCAGATGACAGTAGCCCGGAAAAGCTTTATGACATGCCTGTCAATTTTACTGCTTTTTCTTTATCAGATTGTACCGTATTGGAAATTAAGTATGCAGACGAGGTTAAATGTGTTAATGGGAGGCTATGAGCTGCTGCTTAGTACCTGCTTTGGAGTTCTGATACAAGGTGTTCTTCTGATTCGGAGGCTGCTTTTCGGGTTGGAAACAGGACAGGATATCGCATTGTTTACAACAAGTTTGCTATTGACACTTGTTGTTGGATTTCTGATGGCGGTAAATGGATTTATCCGCATTATGGTGACAGCAAAGCAGATCAAACTTACATGGCGTATTGTATGGGCGTTATGCTGGTGGATTCCACTTGTAAATGTAGTTATTACGATGCAAGTCTGTCACATGGTTTCAAGGGAATGTAAGCTGGAAGCTGCAAAGCAGGAGCTGAATGCAGTTCGTAAGGAGAATGAAATATGCAGTACGAAATATCCGGTTCTTTTGGTACATGGTGTCTTTTTCCGTGATTGGCAGTATTTTAACTATTGGGGAAGAATTCCGGCGGAACTGCAAAAAAACGGTTGTCAGGTTTTTTATGGAAGGCATCAGTCGGCAGCAGCGGTGAAAGACAGCGCGAAGGAGCTTTTGGAACAGATTCATCACGTAATAGAAGAAACGGGCTGTGAGAAGGTGAATATCATAGCCCATTCTAAGGGGGGACTTGATACAAGGTATGCAATTGACTGTCTGGGAGCAGCACCTCTTGTTGCTTCACTGACTACGATAAATACACCGCATCAGGGATGCTTATGGGTAGACCGTTTATTGGAGAAAGTTCCTAAGGGATTATTCTCTTTTGTGGCAAAGAAATATAATTCTCTTTTTTGTAAGCTCGGAGATACAAATCCTGATTTTACGGCAGCAGTACTTGATTTAACGGCTGCAAACTGCAGAAAACGTAATGAAGAGATACCGGAAGCGGAAGGATATGTCAAGCAAAGTGTGATGTCTTTGATGAAAAACTGCTTTAGCGCTTCTTTTCCTTTAAATCTGGGCTATCTTCTCGTAAAACCTGCAGAGGGCAGAAACGATGGACTTGTAGCTCAAAATTCCGCAGTGTGGGGGCATTTCCTTGGTGTATTGACCTGCAAGGGAAGAAGGGGTATTTCACACGGTGATATGATTGACCTTTTCCGGGAGAATATTAAAGGTTTTGATGTAAGAGAATATTATGTCATGCTTGTAAAGGGACTTAAGGATATGGGGCTCTAAAATGTTGACATCATTTCGAAAAAAAGCTATAATATCATAGCTTGTAGGGTGCATTATGCCTATTGGCAATTCATAATGATTGTAACAGAAGCATGGAAATGAAATAGATAAAATTTATTTAAAGGAAGGAAGCATCTCATGGAAGCAAAGAAAAATTTATTAACACGTGAAGGTCTGAAAAAGTACGAAGATGAATTACATGAACTGAAGGTTAACAAGAGAAAAGAGGTTGCTCAGAAGATTAAGGAAGCAAGAGAGCAGGGCGATTTGTCCGAAAATGCAGAATATGATGCAGCAAAGGATGAGCAGCGTGATATTGAAGCCAGAATCGAAGAACTTGAGAAAATCTTAAAGAATGTAGAAGTTGTTGATATGGAAGAGGATTCCAACAACCTTGATAAGGTAAGCTTTGGTCTTACTGTTAAAGTTAAGGACAACGAATTCGGCGATGAGATGGAGTTTAAAATCGTTGGTGCAACAGAAGCAAACAGCTTAAAGGGTAAGATTTCTAACGAATCACCTCTTGGCAAGGCATTAATCGGCGCTAAGAAGGGTGATGTCGTTTCCGTAGAAGCACCGGCAGGAGTTATTGAATATACCATTCTGGATATTTACAAGCCAGAATAAGTTTGAAAGGAGTATTGGAAGTGGCACAGGAACAGAATAATAATCAGAAGAATCAGGAACAGGATGTTAATCAGCTCTTAAAGGTAAGAAGAGAGAAGCTTGCTGCATTGCAGGAGGCAGGTAAGGATCCTTTCCAGATTACGAAATATGATCAGACACATCATACTTCTGATGCGAAGGAGCTTTATGCCGCACATGAGGCAGAGCTTTTGGCAGGCAGACCGGAACCTGTAGTAGAAGGCTTGGATGAACAGCAGGCAAAGGATGTGCTCAATGCCGATTACAATGAGAGAAGAGCTATTATGGATGCCAGTCCCATTGAGGTTTCCATTGCAGGCCGTATGATGTTCAAGCGTGTCATGGGAAAAGCTTCTTTCTGTAATATTCAGGACTTAAAAGGAAAAATTCAGGTATATGTAGCAAGAGATGCTATTGGTGAAGAAGCATACGCTTATTTTAAGAAGTCTGATATCGGTGATATCTATGGTATCAAGGGCTATGTATTTAGAACGAAAACAGGTGAGATTTCTATTCATGCAGTGGAAATGACAATGCTGACCAAGAGCTTACAGATTCTTCCTGAGAAATTCCACGGACTGACAGACACCGATACCCGTTATCGTCAGAGATATGTTGACCTTATCATGAATGAGGAAAGCAGGGATGTATTTATTAAGCGTTCCCAGATCATTAAGGAGATTCGTAATTTCTTAGCCGGACGTGACTTCATGGAAGTGGAAACTCCGACTCTTGTATCCAATGCAGGTGGTGCTGCTGCAAGACCATTTGAGACACATTATAATGCCTTAGATGAGGATGTAAAGCTTCGAATTTCTTTAGAGCTCTACTTAAAGAGACTGATTGTAGGCGGTCTGGAGAGAGTGTATGAAATTGGTCGTGTATATCGTAATGAAGGTGTAGACACAAGACATAATCCTGAGTTCACACTTATGGAGTTATATCAGGCATACACAGATTATGAAGGTATGATGGAATTAACGGAGAGTATGTTCAAATACGTTGCTGAGAAGGTTTGCGGAACTACAAAGATTACTTACAACGGTATCGAAATCGACTTAGGAAAGCCATTTGAAAGACTGACCATGAACGATGCCATCAGGAAATATGCAGGCATTGACTTTGACGCTGTTGCTACAGATGAAGAAGCAAAGGCTCTTGCAAAAGAGCATCACATCGAATTCGAGGAACGTCATACCAAGGGTGATATCATTAACCTCTTCTTCGAAGAGTACTGTGAGAAGAATTTAATTCAGCCAACCTTTATCATGGATCATCCACTTGCTATTTCACCACTTACAAAGAAAAAGCCAAGCGATCCGGAAAAGGTAGAGCGTTTTGAGTTATTCATCAATACCTGGGAAATGTGTAATGCCTACTCTGAGTTAAACGATCCGATCGATCAGAGAGAGCGTTTCGCTCAACAGGACAAGAACGCAGAAGCAGGAGATGATGAAGCTCAACATACAGATGAGGACTTCTTAAATGCTCTCAGCATCGGTATGCCACCAACAGGCGGTATCGGATACGGAATTGACAGATTGGTTATGCTGTTGACAGATTCACAGGCTATAAGAGATGTATTATTGTTCCCGACGATGAAATCATTGGATAAATAAGTTCAGTAAAATCAAGGGTTTCAGCGATTACGAGTTGTGATTTACTACGAATTTACTACGAATTTGCTACGCATAATACCGTATAATACTTGATAATACGTTTTGTGTGAC
>JALEWA010000188.1 GCA_022788085.1 Lachnospiraceae bacterium | reverse complement strand
TGATATGGTTTTTCTTTTTCCTGGTCATGTATCCCGGTACAGCGATGAATGACACGATATATCTTTTAGAGAATCCGGAGAAGCTATGTAATCAGCATCCTGTTCTATATATTTTATATACATATTGCTTTTATAGGATTGGGGTGGTGTTAGGAAATCCCAATTTTGGTCTTGCACTTTTATCTTTGGTTCAGATGCTTGCCATGGATTATGTGGTCTCTTATGCCATTATGGTGCTGTACCGTAAGAGCGTAGCAGTGTGGTTTTGTTCGCTTTTATCTTGTTATTTTTCTTTTGCTCCGTTATTTTCAACCTATGCAGTATCGGCGATTAAGGATACTCCTTTTTCGATAGCGCTTTTTTATCTGGTTATTCTGTTATGGGAACTGGCGGACAGTAAAGGAGAGCAGTTAAAGAATCCTGTATTTTGCATAAAATGTATGATTTCAGTGGGAGTGATGACAACATTCCGCAGTAATGGTTTGCCCATAGTGGTATGCACTTTTATTTTATTATTTTGGTTTTATAAACGGTATAGAAAGAAGGTAATATTGAGCTTTTTATTTCCAATTGGTATTGCATTGTTATTGGGAAGATGTCTGATGCCGGCAGGAGTAGAAAAAAGTTTTCAGGAAAGTGTTGGGATTCCTCTTCAGCAGATAGGGGCTGTTGTGGCACATGAGGAAGAAATGACAGTAGAGCAGACAGATTACTTATATCGAGTATTACCGAAAGAAGATTGGAAACAGTATGCACCAAGTTGTGCCGATAATTTGAAATGGAACGAGGACTTTGACGGTAAATATTTGAATGAGACGAAGGAGAAATTCCTGCGGATATGGATCGAGCTAATGCCGGAACATTTACTGACCTATATGGAAGCATATATTATGAATACGTATGGTATATGGGGAATTGAAACGAGAAACAGCGAGCAGTACTATATAAAGGATATCTGGCAGAATGAGCTTGGACTTTATCAGGATAGTCCATTGCCTGCACCAATAAGGGACTTCTTTTATCGAATCTACTGCAATCGCTTTACTTATAGGTATCTAAGTGCCGGTACAGCATTTTGGGTACTTCTTATGATAACTCTCTTTGGCTTGTATAAAGGATACTACAGGTATGTTATTGCTTTTAGTCCTGCATGGCTGTGCTTTTTGAGTCTTATGGCTTCCACACCGATTGCTTTTGCATTCCGATATGTATTTTTTATGGCGTTGCTATTTCCATTCTTGCTGATCATGCCATTTCTTTATGATACGAAAGGGATGTTGACAAGGCAATAGAGAACATTAACAGTTAATGCGATTATCAGATAGAGCAGAATGGAGTAGAGAAATGCAGTTATCGATTATTATACCGGTTTACAAGGTAGAAGATTATATTGACAAATGTCTGCAAAGCATTGTAGATGGAAGCAGGAAGAGTGTTGGTAAGTTTGAAGTGATTATTGTGGATGACGGTTCACCGGATCGTTCCGGGAAGATTGCAGATTCCTTTGCGCAGAAGTATTCTTTTATGAGAGTCATACACAAGCAGAATGCAGGCGTTGCAGCAGCCAGGAATACAGGAATGGAAGAAGCTTGTGGGGAATGGCTTTATTTTGTAGATTCAGATGACTGGCTTGGCCAAAATGCAGTGGATATCATCTGCGAGAGGGCAAAACAGACTCTTGATGCAGATATTCTTTTTTTCGATGCATGGCAGAATGTTGGGGAAGAACAGAAGCCTTGGAATCATTTCTCGAAAGAATGTGTCTGGGAAGAAAAAGAAGACATTCGGCGATTACAACGAGGAATGCTGTATTTTCCTATGGTGGACAAGAAGCTTAAGGTGCCGCTTGCTGCACCTTGGGATAAGGTATACCGCAGGTCATTCTTAGCAGAAAAGGATATTTGCTTTCAAAGTGGGCTTAAGGTATTGGATGATATGGTGTTTAATATGGAGGCATTTGGTGCTGCCAGTAGGATAGTATACTATAAGGACAAAATATATCATTATCGCTATGTGCCGGATTCGATTACCAATCAGTATAAAGCTAAACGTCTGGAGCAGGATTGCGCAGTTTGGAAGTATTTAAGAAGCTATATGGATTCTGCTTGGCAGCAGGAGGATTGGAGTAATCAGGAAAAAGAAGCATTTTTGCAGGCATATTATTGCAGAATCGTTAAGTCCTTTAGTATTTGTACAAGGCTGCAGTTTTTTCATAAGAATAATCCGATGGGGTTATCGAAGCAGATTCAATATGTGAAGAAAGTCTTGCGAAGTGAGCCATATTATGAGGCATTTCATAAGGCAAGGTTTCGGAATGCTGAGTGGAGACTTAAGGTTATGCTTTTGGTAGGCAGGCTTCGTTTTGGATATGGGGTATATATGCTGTATATAGGGCAGAGTTGTATGGGACGAAAGTAGAAGGAAGGAGTTATGAAGGGATGACGACAAAGTGATAGATTACATTAACAAGAAGAGGGTTCTTTTCATTACAACCAAGAATCTGGATTATATTCGTAATACGCAGGAGGTAGCTTTATTGAAGGAGCATGCACTTTCTTATGATGTAATTGGTTCTTGCCATAGAAGTTATCCTTTTCGTCTTTTCAAAGTATATCTTCAGTTACTAATGACACATGTGTCACAATATGATACCGTTATGATTGGATTTGCACCACAATTGGTGCTACCGCTCTGGTATTGGAAGGTGAAAAAGGCAGATATTGTGATTGACTTTTTCATTTCTATGTATGACACGTTATGTTGTGACAGGAAAAGGGTGAAAGCAGATGGTCTTATGGGGAGATTGCTTCATGGAGTGGATGCGTTTACCTTACGTAAGGCTGATGTGATAATTTGTGACACGAAGGCTCATGGACACTATTTTTGTGAAGAATTTCAGGCTGAGAGAGAAAAATTAGTAACGGTGTATCTTCAGGCAGATAGTTCTGTTTACTATCCAAGAGTGGTAAGGAAACCGGATTATCTTGAGAATAAGTATGTTGTATTGTATTTTGGAAGTGTGCTTCCACTTCAGGGGGTGGAGGTTGTTTTGAAATCTATGGAGCTCCTAAAGAATAAAGAAGGGCTGCATTTTTTCTTTATTGGGCCGATTTCAGATAAGAGCCTTTTAGCTATACGACCGGTTTCTGACAATATTGAGTATTTTACTTGGCTTTCACAAGAAAAGCTTGCAGAATATATTGCTATGTCAGATTTGTGTCTTGCCGGTCACTTTAATGCTTCGATTCCGAAAGCACATCGTACGATTCCAGGTAAAGCATATATTTATCATGCAATGGGTAAGCCTATGATTCTGGGAGATAATCCAGCAAATCATGAATTATTTGATGGAGATGATAAGGTCAGTTTTGTAGAAATGGGAAATGAGATAGCTCTTGCCAATGAAATTATTAGATTCCTAACTTCCAATGATAATTAACTTTCGGTATGATCAAATTGGAAGCAAAAGATACAAAAGCCAAAGAATTTCTTTCTGATAATGAACGCTTTGCAGATTTACGATAAACAGTGCCAGCCGTCTACTGTCAGATAATAGATTTAATCATCGGGATTTATTCCGGCT
>JALEWA010000025.1 GCA_022788085.1 Lachnospiraceae bacterium | reverse complement strand
ACCATCTTTGGGCGACTGTCCTTTCCCAATATGCATGGCTTACCTGGGTGGGCAGGCTTGCTTACCCCATCTTTGCCTTTATGCTGGTGGAGGGCTATTTCCACACCCACAATCTGAAAAAGTATCTGGGACGATTGCTCTTTTGGGCGATTTTATCTGAGTTGCCCTTCAACCTGATGTACGGAGGAGGTCTGTTATATCCCTACCACCAAAATGTACTGTGGACATTCCTGCTGGGACTTTTGTTTATTACCGGCATTGAAAAAACGCGCCATAAAGGAAAGCCTTTGCTGACAATTATCGTCTTTTTGCTTTCAGCAGTAGCAGGGTTTGTGCTGGGTTTCCTTGCTATGGTAGATTATTTTGGATATGGAATATGGATGGTACTGCTTTTCTATCTTTTTCGTGGAAGAAAATGGTGGTGCCTTCTGGGACAATTTGTTGGGTTGTTCTGGATTAACGCAGAGTTAATAGAAGGTCTTTCTGTTTCGGTACAAATCTTTGGGCACGAAATATTCATTGTACAACAGTCAATGGCATGTCTGGCACTCGTCCCCATCTGGCTTTACAAGGGGAAACAGGGACCACATAACAAAATCATCCAAACCGCTTTTTACGCCTTTTATCCAGTGCATATGCTGATGCTTTCGCTGGCGGCACTTCTGTAGCACCAGCTTGCTCCAGACCACTTCTCAAAAAAGCTCTTACCGTTCATCAAATTTCAGTAGTACACTCTGTTGATGTAACGATTTTTCTACGATATACTCCTTTAAAGGAATTAAAAATAAACAGGTAAGGGAGACATATAATGAAACTGAGAGAGGAATACACATAAGATTACGGTTTTGCATGATTGTTGTACAACAAAATCACTCACATTTCAGGATACTACAATTGATGCAGTAACTGTGCATAAAGCATTTATGGCTTCTTTTGAAGGATTTTTCGCCCAAGTACAATCAACGCAGGAATATCTGGATTCTGTGAATCTATTGTAGGAAGGATGACCATATCACGTTTATACAGTGATTGAAAAATGCTTAATAGGTAGAAGGAAAGGATTCTTGAAAATGTATGATTGTGGATTTACAAAAGAAAACAATTGGTTCAGATATCGTGCAGCGGCCATTATCATGGAAGATGGTTGTGTACTATTTGCCGGAAATGAAAACGAAGATTATTTTTATTCCATCGGTGGTGGGGTGCATATGGGGGAAAGGGCAGAGGACGCTGTGCTGAGAGAAGTGTTCGAAGAAACAGGGGTACATTATGAGATAGATCATCTGGCTGTTATCCATGAAAACTTTTTTAGTCAGGATGATGGTATACTGAAAGGAATGGATTGCCATGAAATATGTTTATATTATATGATGAAGCCAAGAGGAACAAAAGAATTGAATAGCAACAGCTGCACGCATGGTGTAAAGGAACAAATGCATTGGGTTCCGATTGAAGCTTTGGATAAATATAAAGCATTTCCCAGTTTCCTAAAAGATTATCTAAGTCGGGAACATACTGGAATAGAGCACATTATCACGGATGAGAGAAAGTAAATGAATAGAGAGGTGAGAGATCAAATGAAAAAATTATTGTTAATAACCGGCGATTTGGCTACCGGAAAATCAACCTTTTCGGATATTCTATCAAAAAGATATGATACCGTAGCTTTTACGAAAGATACCATCAAGGAAGTGCTGGGCGATACGATTGGCTTTGCAAATCGGGAAGAGAATCTGAAGCTTTCTAAGGCAACCATGGAATTAATGATATTTGTTTTCTCGGAGTTTGCGAAGTTGGATAAAGCTTTAATCCTTGAAGCTAATTTTCATAAAGCTGATTTGGAAAGACTACATGAAATAGCTACTGCACATAACTATGAAGTAATGGTTCTTGTCCTTCGTGGAGATATAAATATTTTACACAAGAGATATCTTAACAGAATATATAATGAGAACCGTCATCCCGTTCATTTGAGTACAACCTTGGATATTTATGCTGATTTCAAGAAGTACGTGGAAACATCCAGAAAGGAAGAAATAACTGGAAATACTCTTGAAATTGATGCGAATGATTTTTCTTATCAGCAGGATGAGACTTTATTATTGGAAATAGACAAATTTATGCAGCAAAATTTCTGAGAGGACATTATCATAGATGGAAGGATTTTATTATGTCAAAGAGAATGATATTGATTCTTGAACCATTTCGTAAGAAACATTTAGAATTAATTAAAAATGTTATAAAAGATGATTTTACCATTGAAGAGCTTTCGCGTGAATGTAATAAAAAGTTATTAAAAAGTAAATTGAAAGATGCAGAAATAATAATCGGACAGCCACCTATAAGATTATTGCAAAACCCTCAAGTAAATTGCCCTAATCTGAGATTCATTCAGATGACCTGGGCAGGAACGGATCAATATACACGAAGTAATATGAAATTTCCGAAAGAATATGTCAGTCTTGCAAATGCAAGTGGAGCATATGGAATGATTATGTCGCAATTTGTTGTAGGGATGATTCTTACCATGATGCTAAACTTCAAATATTATCATACACAACAGCAAGAAAGAGTATGGAATAGGCGTGGACCGATTAAATCTCTGGATCATGCAAAGGTGTTAATATATGGAGCAGGAGATATTGGTTCTACAATTGCTAAACGTCTTAAAGGATTTGATACATATACAATTGGAGTATGTAGAAACACTGAAAAACAAAGACCATTTTTTGATGAGCTGTGTACCTTAAAGGATGCAGAGAAATATCTTTCAGATGCTGATGTTGTGATTGGCTGTATTCCTAATTCTGTCGAAACGGAAGGGTATTTGAATGAACAAAGACTGAAAACAATGAAAAGTGGTTCGGTTATTGTTAATGTTGGTCGTGGCAATTTTATAGATTGTATGGCATTAGATGAGTTGCTGAAGCGCGGACATTTATGGGGAGCGGCATTAGATGTTACGAATCCGGAGCCGCTCCCAAAAGACCATCCGCTATGGAGTAATCCACGTTGTATGATTACTCCTCATGCATCTGGAGCAACTTTTGAACATCTTGAGGCGACAGAAGATTTACTGTGCGATATTGTTTGTGACAATATTTCAAGATATTGTAATGGTGAGGAAATTAGGAATAGAATCTATTAAATAATTATTCTTTATAATTCTTTTTTACGTAATCTGCAATTTCTTTGCTGTCATGATCTAGTCTAAAGCCTACCGTGAATAACCCAGCCATTATCTTTGTACATGGAGGGCCTGCCAATCCTGTCAGAGAAAAGTTAAGTGGTTCTTGGCATATATATCAGAATGATATATTATTTAATGTATCAAACTGATATATTATTCTCGGTGGAAGAATTAGTATGAAAGAAAGCTAAATATTCTGACTGGAGATTTTATATCATTTATCTTTGGATAGGAGAAATAGACAAATGGCAAATACAAAGAAAATGGATTATGTTTTGCTTGGCTTACTCAGTCATGAACCTATGACCGGTTATGAGATGAAGAAGAGGTTGGATACATCACTTAGGTTTTTCTGGGGAGGAAGCTTTGGAAGTATTTATCCAACATTAAATCAGCTTGAAAAAGAAGGAAAGGTTACAAAAGAAAATACCAGTTCAAATGGCCGGGAGAAAATATCCTATTCCATTACTGATATTGGCAGGGCAGATTTAAAAGAATGGTTGGAAAAACCTGCCGAGAAAGATGAGATTCGGTATGAAACATTATTAAAACTTTTCTTCGGAAATGAAATAGGATTTGCAGGGACTTTAGAGCATATTGAACGTTTTGAAGAAAAATGTCGTGTCGAACTACAGATTTTACATATGTTTGCAGATGATTTATCACATTATTTAGACGATGAAACGCATAAACATTATTATTTGACCGTTAAGTTTGGCATAAAAACATATGAAGCTTATCTGGTGTGGTGTAAAGAAACAAAGGAATTAATAAAGGAGTGGGAAAAATAATGAAAACAGCAATTGTGTACTATTCTATGTCTGGAAATACCCAGTATGTGGCAGAAAAAATAGCAGAGAAAATAAATGCAGATACTATTCGGATAGAACCGGTAAAAGCATATCCTGACCAGGGGGCGAAGAAGTTTTTCTTGGGTGGTAAGAGCGCTATGATGGGCGAAAAACCAAAACTACATCCTTATGAATGTAATCTGGAGCAGTATGACAGGATTATCATTGGAACGCCTGTATGGGCAAGTACGTTTGCTCCGCCAATCAGAACCTTTATCCATGAAAACAGAAGTATTCAGGATAAGAAGATAGCTGTATTTATATGCTTTAGTGGCGGTGGTGCCGATAAAACGATTGAAAAGATGAAGAAATATATTGGTATTGAAGAATTTGAAGCAGAACTGATTCTGATAGATCCGAAAGAACATGTAAAGGCAGAAGATGAGACTGCGATAGAAAATTTTTGTATTAATTTGGAAGACGATTAAAAGGTTTTGGCTTTAAATACATTAGAAAGTGGCTTTTGTTACAAAATTATGCAACAAAAGCCACTTTACTAATTATGTGTTTTTACGTTCAATGAAATATAGACCTAACGAAAAAAAGCGAAAAAAATCCTTGACTAAACTAATTGCATTAGTTATTATGCTAATATGGATATATGTCAAAAAAACAAAAGGTATAGCATTTTGAGAAGTAAAGGTCGCAGAAGAATGATAGTATAGTATCAGGAGGGGTATAATAATGATTGAAGTAAAGAATTTGACAAAGGAGTTCAAAAAGCCTGTACGAAAACAGGGAGTATGGGGTATGATTACAACTCTTTTTTCAAAAGAATATGAGACAAAAGTTGCAGTAAATGATGTCAGCTTTACCATACATGATGGAGAAATTGTGGGGTATATTGGTTCCAATGGAGCCGGAAAGAGCACCACAATCAAGATGATGTGCGGCATATTAAATCCGACATCAGGAGAGGTTCGAATTGACGGGAAAATGCCATATAAGAAGCGCATGCAGGTGGCAGAAAAAATCGGCGTAGTTTTCGGCCAGAAAACACAGTTATGGTGGGATATTCCCCTTATAGAATCTTTCAAAGTATTAAAGGAAATATACAGAGTCAGTGATGAGGAATACGAAGAGCGTATGGAATTTCTTTGTGAAACGTTGGATCTTAAGGAGTTTTTGAATCAACCTGTCCGTACACTGTCGCTTGGACAGAGAATGCGTGCGGATCTGGCAGCAAGCTGGCTTCATAATCCCAATATTCTATTCCTGGATGAGCCAACAATCGGACTTGATGTATGGGTAAAAGAGAAAATCCGTCAGACGATTAAGACAATGAATGAAAAGTACAATACGACAGTTATCCTCACTACTCATGATATGCAGGATATTGAAAATCTTTGTTCCAGAATTATCATGATAGAAGAGGGAAAAGTAATTTATGATGGGTCACTCGATAACATCAAGCATCGCTTTGGTAATATACGAACTGTAGAGTTTATGCTAAAGAATAGACCTAAGATGGAAATGCTTGATACCTTTGGCGGAAAAGCGACTTACGAATGGCAAGAGGAAAAACTGTATATCAAGTTTGATGCTGATTTGTTAGAACTTGAGACTGTTGTAAAGTATGCTTTCGGAACTCTTAAGGCAGTAGATATGCAGATATCTGAGATAAACATTGAGGATGTTGTCAAGGATATTATGGCATCGAAGGCGAAAGGGGAGGTGGCTTGATGAAAAAGTATATTCCATTCTTTAAGGCAGGAATGATGGAAGAACTTTCATACAAGGCTGCCATCTATTCATGGGTAGTCACCTCTATTTTGCAATTGGCCTGCGTACTGTTTTTGTGGTCTGCAGTATATGCTAATGCGGAGACTAGTGTGATCAATGGCTTTACTTTTGAGCAAATGATTGTCTATTTTGTCTTTACAAACATTTTTGCATTTGTGTGTTTGGAAAGTTCGACGCTTGGAATGATTGATGATGAGATAAAGGATGGCACCATTGCTATTTCATTTATTAAGCCGATTTCTTATCGCATTCGTTTTCTGGCGACTGCTTTTGGAGCAAATATGACAAGCGCAATCATTCTTGGAATTCCTGCATATATTGTAGCTTTTATTATACTTTCTGTTATGGGATATGTGACATTAGGAACACCAATGACGTTTTTGATACGAATATTACTCTTCCTTATATGTACGATACTGGCAATTGCCCTTAATGATTGCATCAATTATATTTGTGGGATTTTATGCTTCTATACAACTGCCGCCTGGGGATTAAATCAGACAAAAAATGTAGTGATTAATTTTTTCTCCGGTGTGTTTATTCCTCTGACCTTTTTCCCGGGAGTTTTAGGAAATATTTGCAGACTGCTTCCATTTGCAGGTCTCACCCAAAATCCGGTTTATATTCTCATAGGAGCTGCAAGCATGGAGCAATCCCTACAATTTGTGGTAAGAAACCTTATTTGGTGGATTGTATTTGAAATCGTTGCAAAGCTTTTATTCCAACACGCAAGCAAGCGTGTCACAGTACAAGGAGGCTAGCATGAAAAAAACAAAATATTATTTACATTTATACTGGGTGAGTATTTCGCGGTCATTAATTTCCAGACTCGAATACAAAAAGGATCTTTTCATCGGAATTATTGGATTTTTATTGGAAAACGTGGCTTCCATATGCTCGATTTATTTTATCATTCGCAATATTCCAAGTCTTGCGGGTTGGGGAATCTATCAGATGGGCTTTCTATATGGATTTACCATGATGCCGATTGCTGTGGATCATTTGTTTACGGATGAGTTGTGGAGAGTAGCATATTTTCGAGTGAAAAAGGGAGATTTAGATCGTTATTTCTTACGACCAAACCCTATTTTATTCCAAGTCATCGCAGAGACATTTCAACCGGAAGCGTTTGGCGAATTAATTGTGGGAACGGTCATGTTAGTTATATGTGGAACACAGTGTCAGATTCATTGGACATTTGGTAAAGTGATCATGATTCTGGTTGCTACTTTATTTGGTGCATTAATTGTTACGGCAATCAAGATATTTACAGCAGCTCCTGCATTTGTTATTAAGAAAAGCGGATTTATCATGCAGATTTTATATAATTTCCGTGACTATACAAAGTATCCTATCCAGATTTATCCGTCTGCAATAAGATTTATGCTTATGTTCATCTTTCCGTTTGGACTTATCATATCAATGCCTGTCGGGAACTTGATGTTTGACAGCATAAATCCCTGGCTGATAAGTTTGTCTATCATATTGATGGCAATGATATTCATGTGTCTGTCTGTTGCTTTCTGGAATGTATGTGTTAGAAGATATGAGTCAACAGGATCGTGAAACAGGGCGGTATTAGAATCCATCTATGTGTTGAAATTCCCAGAAAAATAGAAGTGGCTTTGGTAGCAGAATCCCTGTTACCAATAGCCACTTCTATTATATTAATTCATGCCCCTTGTTATGGGAAAGAAAGGGAATGGTCAATAGGGCAGATAAAAACTTGCCGTGAAAAACAGCACGTTGTGATAGATGATATGAAGGAGATATCGGATTCATTCTGCGGTAAAGCTGCCGCAGGTGGGAATAATAATTCGACGCGTGACACTTAACAAAAGAAAATAAGTAAACACAAATATATGTTACATGTAATAAGAAAACAACGCAGTGGTCTGCTGTCTATAATCTGACGGATAAGGTTATGAATATCTGTATTGGCACAGATTATGCACAGGAATATGAGTATTCATTTTCTGAGTAATATGTTATGAAACAAGGATAAAGGGAGCTAAAAGTATTTTAGAAGCTACTCATACAGATTACTGGATTTCTGTATGAGAGTGGCTCGAACGTTAATTCTGTTTTACATTTGTGTGATTTTATGATATTATTATCGCATAATTTTTCTTTTTATATATCCCTGGTGTCGCTTGACATCGAGATATACATATCAATGCAATTCCGATGTAGTGAATACTCTTGTAAAAAGGCTGGTAACATCGGAAAACCTAATATTTATCAATATCGATGTTATTTTTTTCATTTTGAGAAAAAATCAGCAACAAAATAATCCCATTTATTATTTCTCGATGTCAATAATTGAAAAAATAGGCTTTTTGAGCAACGAAAATATTACTATAGGCTATTTTCGATGCAGAACGGTTATTTTCATGATTACTTGACAATGATATGAAAAAAAATGATTCAAAGGAGGCTATTATTAAAATGCGAGTAAAAGCGACAAATTTATATGTCGAAGCGGAAAGACGGCTAATGGAGTTAAGAAAGATACAAAGCGAAAAGGAACAGGCAATAAAAAGAATGCCACCTGGGAAAATTCATGTTACTAAATCCAAAAAACGAGTACAGTATTATTTGAGAATGGATGCAAGTGATAAAAGTGGCACATATCTTTCTCAAACAGAGAAGAAAACCATAGAAAAATACGTTCAAAAATCATACGATGAGAAGATACTAAAAGCAGTAAGCAAAGAAATAGTCAATTTGGAAGTATTCTTAAGTAAGTCTAAAGAACCTGTCAATCAAATTCAACAAATCTATTCTTCAAATCCGGAACAAGTAAAACAATATATAAATCCTATTGATTGTTCAAACGAGGATTTTATAGAACAGTGGGTTAATATTCCATATGAAAGAAAAAGAATGATGAATGAAGTCCCTCAATACTGCACAGAAAAAGGCGAACTGGTCAGGTCAAAATCAGAATTAAACATTGCTAATGCCCTATATAGAAATAGAATACCATATAAATATGAATGTCCATTAAAACTAAAGGACGGAAGTGTAATATATCCGGATTTTACAGTACTTGATGCTTTAAGAAGGAAAGTACTATATTGGGAACATCGTGG
>JALEWA010000136.1 GCA_022788085.1 Lachnospiraceae bacterium | reverse complement strand
TGGACCTGCACCTGCAATTGATGCGAACTGATGGCCAAATACTACATTGGTATCAGCAGGTACATAATCTACTCCATCTTCTAATTCATAAGCAGGAGTTTTTGCTTTGGGGTCTATTCCCCATTTGTTTTGAAGATAGCGGCCGTATAGGAGATAAGCTCCTCCGAGTACGACGATGGCGATTACCATCATTAAAATTCCATTCATAATATTTCTTCCTTTCTCATACATGAAATGATATTATAAAAAAACGCCCTGCATTCCAGTAAGGAATGCAAAGGCGAATTCTACCGTGGTACCACTTTGCTTGCCACATAATAAAATTAAATATGCAGCCACTCAGTATCGTTCTATAATTAACGACCTCTCCTGTAACGTGGAGAATACGTCCGTTTCTAATTACATTTAAACTGCATTCAATGTGTTCAAAAGGATGCTCCGGGATGATATAATATAAAGGCTTTCTACCGCTTTTCACCATATAACGGCTCTCTGTAATCAAGTATCTTTATATGAATTGTCCCCTTCAAGGCATTTTATTTTTTAGATTGAATATGTTTTACAACATTTTATAATCATATTCAAGAGTAATTTTAGCTATATACTTCCAAATTACAAGTAACTTTTTGGCAATATTGTCTAACACACTGAGCAAAAGGCAACAGTTGATACATCTGATTTGGAAAAGCAGTTATCTGAATTAAATGCAAGTCTTCATCAGGCGGAGCCGATGGATACTCCTGGGAAAACCCGGAAGACATTTATAAGCATTTTCACTTTTTCTTCCGAATAGTAAGATACTTTTGGCACAATGCCTAACCAGTGTACAGATATTCATTTGCATTCTGTATCACTCTCACAAACTTCATTAAGAGCATTTATTGCCTCTAATTTTGTATCATTACATAAATCTTCCATTTTGTTTTCCTTTAAGTATCTGATCATTCTGGCAATAAATTACCTATTCTTATTTATACATCCAACTTATCTACAATATCTTTTAGCACTTTTGCCGATTTCTGAAGGGTTCTTGTCTCCTCTTCATTTAACTGGAATGGAACCTTCGTTTCAATACCTTCTTTTCCTACAATACAAGGCATACTGAGTACGACTCCATCTACACCATATTCACCATGCATGGCTGTGGATACAGGCAAAACGGATTTTTCATCTCTCACGATTACTTCGCAGATACGTTTCACGGCCATGGCTACACCAAAATAAGTTGCACGCTTTCTCTTAATAATCTCATATGCACTGTTTTTTACCTCTTCGGCAATTTCTCTCTCTGCTTCCACATGTTGAAAATGACCTCTCATTTCACAGAAATCATTGAGCGGAATACCGGATATATTGGCACTGCTCCATGCCGCAATCTCACTGTCTCCATGTTCTCCGATAATAAAGGCATGGACGCTCTTGCTGTCAACTCCTAAGTGCTCGCCGAGGCGATATTTTAATCTTCCGCTATCCAATACCGTACCTGAACCAATAACTCTCGATTCAGGAAGCCCCGATAGTTTCTGTGCTACCTGTGTCAGAATATCGACCGGGTTAGCAACAATTAACAATATTCCTTCAAAATTTCTCTTTGCAATTTCAGGAATTATTTGTTTAAATATGCCTACGTTTTTGTTGACCAAATCAAGCCTTGTCTCTCCTGGCTTTTGGTTAGCACCTGCTGTCACAATCACAATTCCAGCATCTTTCACATCATCATAGTTTCCTGCATACACTTTCATTTGTTTTGCAAAAGGAATACCATGGCTGATATCCATAGCCTCGCCTTCTGCCTTTTCCATATCTGCATCAATCATCGCAATCTCTGAAAAAAGTCCGCTCTGCATCAATGCAAACACCGATGCTGAACCTACAAATCCACATCCAACCATAACAGCTTTTCTATAATCTGCCATTGAAACCACTCCTTTTCTGACTTTTACTTGCTCCTATTGCGAGAGTCCAGTTTATCAAATACAAAAAAATACTTTTATTTATTTTAGTTTCAAAGGTTCAAAAAGTCAAGGTTCCATCACAGATAACTCCACTATATCTCATCATCCAACCTTCTCTGCTATAGCCGGGAGTTTGACAGTTGAATAATGAAAAAATACCTCAAATCTTTAAAAATAGGCTTGTTTTTTGTCAATTTTTTATGTGTATTAAAATGTCCTTGACATGGGGTACACTTTAAAGACAGGTGGAATAATTGCATATTATAAGAACATGAAAAACGTCATTTAAGGGGATGGAAAATAGAAAAATTAAAAAAGAATACCCTGAAACAAGGTTTAATGATATAATTACTAATAGAAAGAGTGGTGAAATGATGTTTCAAAATGTATATCCAAGAGAGAAATATTTAGAAAAGATTCGTCCGTTTTTTGATTCAGATATTATTAAGGTTATTACCGGTATTAGAAGGTGTGGCAAATCGTTTATATTAAGGGGAATTATGAATGAACTATGTGACAGAGGCATTGAAGAAACGAAGATAATTTATATTCCTCTAGATAAAAGAGGATTTAAGAATATTAAAACTCCTGAAAAATTGGAAGAAAAGATTGAATCTATGATAGAAGATGATAAATTTCATTATCTTTTTATAGATGAGGTTCAGAATGTAACAGGATTTGAAAACGTGGTACAGGCTTATGCTGAAGAAGGGTATTCCGTGTTTCTTACAGGTTCTAATTCCTATCTGTTGAGTGATGAGATTTCAACGAAGCTGACTGGAAGATATTTGAATTTTGAAGTGTATACTTTGGATTTCAAAGAGTATCTTGACATGAAAAAGTATTATAATCTTGATATGAATCAGGATATGTATGCAGAGTTTAATGAGTATATTTTCAATGGAGGGTTCCCTAAAACTTTGGAATTTCCTGATGTTAGTACCAGACAGGAATATACAAGAGGTATTATCGGAGAAATCTTTGAAAAGGATGTAAAAACAAAAAAAAGAATCTCTAACGTTGCAGTATATGAAAGAGTTCAGTCATTTCTATTAAACAACTACTCTTCGCCATTTTCAATCACGAATCTTTTGGATTCTCTAAAAGAAGAAGGATTTTCTACGAAACCATCAACTGTGCGAGGTTACATTGAGGATCTTAGGAAAGCAAAGATAGTTTATGAATGCAATAGGTTTGACCTTAAAAGTAAGAAAGCTGTAAGGAGAGAACAGAAGTATTATCTAGCAGATATGGCAATTTATTTTGCAATGAACACTGATAATCGATTGAACTTTGGATCTTCTCTTGAAAACATCGTATATCTGTATTTGGTGAGTCACGATTATCAGGTGAGTATTGGAAAAATTGGAAAGCTTGCGTGCGATTATATTGTAAGGGACAGGAATCAGAATTATGCATATATTCAGGTAACATATACCTTACAAGGAGAAGATGCAAAGGCTACGGAAAGAATTAAAGAAAGAGAATACCGACCTTTTAGGGAAATTAAAGATGGTTATCCAAGATATATTATCTCGCTGGATAGATTTCGCGACCAACAGGAAGGAGTTCATCATATAAATGCGATAGATTTGTTCTTGGGGAAAGAGAGCATATAAGCTTAGGATGTGTGTTTTATTAGTTATTAAGAATTTACTTTAAAGAATTGTTTCATTATTAAATAAAGGGAGAGCTTAGTGAATTATATTGTTTTGGATTTAGAATGGAATCAGGCAGCTGATACCAAGACTAAGGAAGAAAACCAGCTGATTTTTGAAATTATAGAAATTGGTGCTGTAAAACTAAATAAGGATAAGAAGCAGATAGCGTCATTTCATGAATTGATTAAGCCGCAGGTATTTCATAAAATGCATCAGATCACGGGAGAACTGATTCATTTAAAAATAGAGCAGCTTGAAAATTGCAGGACTTTTACAGAGGTCGCAAAGGATTTCCTGGCGTGGTGTGGTGAGGATTACATCTTTTGTACATGGGGAAATCTTGATATATTGGAGCTTCAGCGCAATATGGATTACTATAATATGAAGCCTCTAACAGACAGACCATTAAAGTATTATGATGTACAGAAGCTGTTTAGTATTGCTTATGAAGATAGAAAGTCAAGAAGAACTTTGGAATATGCAATTGACTATTTAGAGATTGAGAAGGATATTGCTTTTCATAGAGCAGATAGTGATGCTTATTATACTGCAAAGGTATTGGAATGCTTTTATCATCCTGCTATTTTCCATAACTATTCTTTTGACACCTATCATTTACCGAAAACAAGAGCAGATGAAATACATGCGGTTTTTGATGATTACGAAAAATATATTTCAAGGGAATTCCCTGATAAGCTGACTGCTATGGAGGATAAAGAAGTCATTTCTACCAGATGTTTTCTATGTGGAGCAAATACAAAGAAGAAGATACCATGGTTTTCCATGAATGGAAAGCATTATTATACTATTGTTATTTGCGAAAAGCATGGACTTCTTAAGGGAAAGATAAGAATGCGTAAGTCTGTACATGATAAAATCTACGTTGTTAAGACTATGAAACAGGTAACAGAAGAAACAGTCGAGGAAATATTGAGTAGAAAGGAACAGACAAGAGAAAACCGTAAGGAAAGAAGAAAAAAGATAAAATGATGTGCCTTCCTTTGATTATGTGAAAACATATTGCAAATATGCACAATTAACAAAAAACATTACAAAATAGATTGTATATTAGTTAATAATATGCTAAAATGACAGTAAATATAAAGGATTGACAATGAAGTCAGATGAAAAAGCAATGTCATAAATATATGATGTATGCTTTTTTTGACTCTTGAAAAATAGTAGGGAAGGATATAAATATGAAATAATTTGATAGGAGGATGCTTCTATGAAAGAGAAGAAAGGTCTTGGTATTCATAGTTTTTTAACTGAACTGTTGTTGGTCTGTATAGTACCGGTAGCAATTTTGGCAGTTGTTCTAAATATGACTGCAGGTAGTAATTTAAGGTCGGGATTACAAAGAGAGGCAACAAATACTCTGGAAGCAGCAGCAATTGCAGTAAAGGCATCGTATATGAATCTTAATGATGGTGACTTTTCTTTGAATGAGAATGGTGATTTAGTAAAAGGTGATTATAATATTTCTGAACATATAGAAGAAATAGATTCTTTTACGGAGGGAATGGATACCGATGTCACGGTATTTTATGGTGATACAAGAATGGCGACTTCACTTCTTGACTCATCCGGAAATCGAATTATTGGGACACAGGCGGCTGCGGAGGTTGTAGAAAAAGTCCTAAAAAAGGGAGAGATTTTTTCTTCTTATAATACTATTATTAACAACAAGAATTACTATTGTTATTATCTTCCTTTGGAGAACCCGGATGGCTCCATTGTTGGAATGGTCTTTGCGGGACAGCCAAGTGAGGAAATTGATTCCTATATTTCACAGAAGACAGCATATGTTACTGTGATTGTCATAGTGAATGCTATTGTTATAGTAGTATTTGTTTTTTTCATAGCATTAAAGATTTCAAAAACAATTGTTATTATGGAAAATAAGGTAAATCAGCTGGCAGATGGAGATTTAACCGGTGAAATAGATCCTTCTATTCTGAAGCGTAAGGATGAATTTGGATTAATAGCTAAAGCATTGTTAAAGCTTCAGAGTGAGCTTCGCGAAATTACAGGGAATATTCAGGATTCAGCCGGTCAGGTATTAAAGAGCGGAGATGAGCTTGAAGATGTGGCTTCACAGAGCAGCCGTACTGCAGATGAGGTAAGTTCTGCGGTAGAAGATATATCCAAGGGAGCTTTGTCACAGGCAGAAGATATTGAAACAGCAACCGTTCATGTAAATCAAATGGGTGAGCTGATACAGGCAATTGCATCAAATGTAGAGAATCTCAATGAAATATCCATATCTATGCAGAAGACAGGCGAAATTTCTGCCAAGACAATGGATGAGCTAAGTAAGTATAATGATAAGACGGTAGAAGCAGTACATAAGGTATCCGATAATGTCAAGGCAACGGATGATTCTGTAAATGAGATTGCGGCTGCGGCAGAACTGATTACGAATATAGCAAGCCAGACAAATTTACTTTCTTTAAATGCATCCATTGAGGCAGCAAGGGCAGGAGAAGCGGGAAGAGGCTTTGCAGTTGTAGCATCTGAGATTTCAAAGCTTTCGGATGAATCGAATGAATCAGCGAAAAAGATCTTTGATATTATTCAGGTATTATCAAAAGACTCTAAGACTTCTATGTCGCTTATGGAGGAAGTAAAGGACACCTTAAAAGAGCAGGAGATAAAGCTTGCTGCTACAAAGGAAGAGTTCGAAAAGGTTATTGAAGATATTCATTTATCAAGAGAGAATACCAATACCATTCATTCACAGGCGCAGGAATGTGATTCGGCAAGACAGAATGTGGTTGGTATTATTGAGAATCTTTCAGCTATTTCAGAGGAAAATGCAGCTGCAACACAGGAAACAACAGCTTCTATGCAGGAGTTGAATGCTACGATTAATATGGTTGCAGATTCAGCAGCAACTCTAAGGAATATGGCGGTTTCTCTGGAAGAACAGACTAAGTTCTTCAAACTATAAAAGATAAAAAATGCGATTCGTATAAAAAATACGGGTCGCATTTTTTAAAGATTTAGTCATATGTTCTACGAAAGGAAGAATGCTTCCTTTTCTTATAGGCTTTTCTTTTCTGACGTATTTGCTTTCTCTGTCTTCTTGTTCTGTGGAAGGCTTCTCTTTTTGCAATTCTTGATTCCCGATTCCGTTGTCGTCTTCTTTTATTACTTTGACCTCTTGGGGAAAAGCTGTAACTGCTAAGAACAGAAAGTAAAATCATGATTAAAATAAAAATACCGGCAAAAATTAAAATACCTATAATTACTTTTTTTACATTAATAAAAATGACATTTGGTGATGTTAACTCTTTATCCTTGGTGTCAAGTTTAACAGAGTCCGAAAAAGTAGTGTCATCTCTGGTAGAAAAATCAAAATACTCAGGTTGTGTATTGGAAAAAGTAATATCACAGGTTCCAACACAAATATCAGAATAAGTGTATTCGATAGTAGCAATGACGTTGGAATTCTTTTTTTTCGGGTAAGTAACTTTTGAAGAAACGTCTTCAAATGAAACAGATGATGGAACAATGATATAAGAATCCCTTTCCATGGACATTAATGGAGTAGAATCACCAAATAAATCATTTCCTGTTTCAAATAAATCCAAATTATCTATGGAATATTTTGTTTCATAATCATCAATCATTAATTTTTTGAAATTTTCAAACCCGTACTCGAATAGCTTGACTGTATCTTCAAATTGAGCAGGTGATTCTTCTTTGAAAACAACACATACCAGCTTAATTCCATCCTTCTGTGCACCGGATACAAGTGTCTGTCTTGACTGGGATACAAAGCCTGTCTTACTTCCAAGAAGATAAGGGTAGGCATATTCCCTGTTTTTTAAAAGCAGGTTCTTTGATTTGATCCAGATATCATCCGGTTGTGTGGCAGATGGTGGAATGTTATAGGTAGGAGTAGATGACATTTTGCAAAGTATTTCATTATTAAAAAACTCGCATCCAATTAAAGCCAGATCATATGCACTTGTATAATGGTTATCATCATAAAGCCCGTTTGCATTCATAAAATTAGTATTCCTGCATCCAAGCTCTTTTGCCTTTTCGTTCATAATCTGAGCAAAAGCTTCCGTAGTTGCTTCCTTACCTAAAGCAGCGGCAACATGTTCTCCTACAGCAGAAGCTGCCTCATTAGCGGAACCAACGAGAACACCATACATGGCTTGCTCTAAGGTGATGGTTTCACCCTGATCCATTCCCATATTGGATCCATCTGTTGGCACATCATAGACTGCACTATGGGAAAAAGTAACTTTTTCATTTAAATCACAATTCTGGGCAGCAAGAAGACAGGTCATGATCTTTGTGGTGCTGGCAGGATATAGCTGCTCGTCTATATTTTTGGCATATAATATGGTATGTGTATTCATTTCCATCAAAATGGCAGATTCTGCACCAATAGCGGGACCTTGTGGCCAATCAGGGATTTCATTTGACTGTATGGGAAGAGATTTTCTGCTTTCCATCTCTGCTTCATAATCAACCGCTGCTTGAACAGTAATGGAAGAAAATATGATAGCAGAACAAAGAAGGAAAGAAGATAATTTCAAAATGCTTTGTTTCAAATTCATGTGATATTGCGTAATCCTTTCTAAATAAGCTCTTACTATAGTTTACACTATTTTTGGATAAATAAGTAGACATATTATTTACTTTTTTAAGAACTGACCATCCGTTCAGTCGACATATCAAATACATAGCAAAAGTTGCTTTATTATATGATTGAACGGATATTAAATTGTATATATATTTCAAACATTTCGGATTATTCTAGTGACTTAATTCTGAGTAGGGTGTAAAATGGATTTGAATAGTCGTAACTGTTTAACGGTCTGCGAATTTATTGCGCTGACCTAAAATGATAAAGTGAGGAAATATATGCGTTTAAGAAATGTAACAGGTTCCAGAGAGGTTATTGCAGACAGTCGTTTTGTTGTACATGAGCCACAGGAATATAAGGGAAAATGGAAAGAAGTGTTTGGAAATGACAGACCCATTCACATTGAAATAGGTATGGGAAAAGGAAGATTTCTGATGGAGCTTGCAAGCCTGAATCCTAAAATCAATTATATTGGAATTGAGAAATACTCCACAGTACTTCTTCGTGCCATTCAGAAAATGGAGGAAACAGAGCTTCCAAATCTTAAGTTTATTCGTATGGATGCAGAAGATATTTGCGAGGTTTTTGCAAAAGATGAAATAGCAAAAATTTACTTGAATTTCTCAGACCCATGGCCAAAGGATCGCCATGCTAAGAGAAGACTTCCTTCAAAAGAATTTCTTGCAAGATACAATGAATTTCTTGCACCGGAAGGAAGAATTGAGTTTAAGACAGATAATATGGCATTGTTTGATTTTGCCTTAGAGGAATTAGAGCCTGCAGGGTGGAAACTGGAAGCAATGACAAGAGATCTTCATCATGATGAGAAAATGTTTGAGGGAAATATTATGACGGAGTATGAGGAGAAGTTCTCTTCTATGGGCAATCCGATTTATAAATATATTATCTATCGTTAAGAAGTAAAAGGGGGGAAAGTTATGTATTTTGTATTTCTTGCTCTGTGGATTGTTTTAAATGGTAAAGTAACAGTAGAAATTATATCGTTTGGTCTGGTCATTGCAGCAGCCCTTTATTGGTTTATCTGCAAATTTATGGACTATAGTCCCAAAAAAGAATTATGGGCACTAAAGAAACTTCCTTTGATCTTGCAGTATTTTTATTATCTGGTGAAGGAGATTGTGATTGCAAACTTTGCAACGATCAGGCTCTTATTATCGTCTAACTATGTGATTGAGCCAACTTTGGTGCATTTTAAGACTACTCTTAAGACAGATACAGCAAAGTTTTTACTGGCAAATTCGATTACTCTGACGCCGGGAACTATAACCGTTTCTATTGAGGAGAATTGCTTTACGGTACATTGCCTCGATAAAAGCTTTGCCGAGGAAATTGAAAGCTCTGTATTTGTTAAGCTGCTTGAGAAAATGGAAGAAAGGCAGGGTGCATAAATATGAATATAGGAATGACAGCCCTTGATAAGGCTTATGAAATAGTATTAACAATATTTCCAATTCTTTTGGCATGTATGGTTTTTTTATGTCTTGTTCGTGCTATCAAAGGGCCAAGAATTGCAGACAGAATTGTTGCCGTTAATATGATGGGAACCTTGACAATGGTTATTATTGCAATTCTTGCACTTAAGATGAATGAAGGGTATCTGGTTGATATCTGTTTGATTTATGCCATGATTTCTTTCCTTGCAGTAACACTGTTAACAAAAGTATATATGGGAATTTATCTTGAAAATAAAGCCAAAAAGGAGGAAAAGAAAAATGATCGTGCTTGAGTGGATTCGTTTCCTGATTGGTTTTGCATTTTTGCTTGGTGGACTGATTATCTTTACAATAGAACTGATCGGAGTTTTTCGTTTTCGTTATGTATTAAATAGAATGCATGCAGCTGCAATAGGAGATACTTTAGGAATCTCTTTGTCCATGATTGGACTTATCATTATGAGCGGCTTGAATTATACATCGTTGAAAATGCTCTTAGTTGTTGTTTTTCTATGGTTTGCTTCACCTGCAGCATCCCATGTTATTGCAAGATTTGAAGTCGCAACGAACGAAGAGCTGGATAAAGAATGTGAGATTAGCAGAGAGGAGAGATAAAGATATGGTAATATTTCAATGTATTTTATTTGCTTTTTTAATTGTCTGTGCAATCTCAGTAACCTTTTCTAAAAATCTTTTAAATTCTATTCTGATTTTTATGTCATACAGTCTTGTCATGTCTATTATCTGGATATTACTGGAATCACCGGACCTTGCTATTACAGAAGCAGCAGTTGGAGCAGGAATTACAAGTATTTTGTTCTTTGTAACATTAAAGAAGATTCATGCCATGGTAGATTTGAATAAGGATGAGAAAAAAGAAAAACAGGAGGAGGGGAATTCATGAGTCGTTTGTTGTCAGAAGAGGAATACCGTAAAACAAAAGCCTTTCGTGTCAAACGTTGGTATCATGGGGAAAAAGATGCTTACCTGGATAAGGTAGAAATGCAGCCTCAGGAAGAGTTTATGGAAGATATACAGACGAAAAAGAAACGTCTGCATGATGAAGCTCTTCTTATACAGCATGTATATGATATTGAGCATAATCGGAAGTTGAAGTTATTTTCAAAATTGTATCAGATTGTATCCGTTATTTTTGTCTTTGTGCTTATTGGAATTCTATTATTTGTTGTATCATATCTGCCTCCCGTCGGAAATGCACTTAATCCGGATAATAATGAGGTTGCGGCAAAATATATTGAGGATGGTATGAAGGATACAGGTGCAGTTAATATTGTAACAGGTATGATTCTGGATTATAGAGCGTTTGATACGCTTGGAGAATCTAACGTGCTTTTTATCGCAACCTGTACCGTATTAATTCTACTTCGCCTTGATAAAAATAAGAACCATAAAAATGATGATACCACAACAAAGGAGCAGGAGGAGGAAAATGACCGTCTCTATGAGCCTAAAAATGACATTATCATTCAGAAGGTAGCCTGTGTTTTGGTACCGATTATTATTATTTTTGGAATTTATGTTATATTAAATGGTCATTTATCACCGGGAGGAGGTTTTTCCGGTGGTGCGATTATTGGTGCCGGACTGATTCTGTATCTGAATGCCTTTGGTTTTAAGAAGACAGAACGGTTTTTCACGCAAAAAACATATAAATGGATATGCTTTGTGTCATTATCCTTCTATTGTCTTGCAAAAACATATTCTTTCTATTGTGGGGCACATCACCTGGAATCCGGTATTCCATTAGGGACACCCGGAGATATTGTAAGTGCCGGACTGATTCTTCCACTGAATATCTGTGTCGGACTTGTAGTTGCCTGTACGATGTATGCCTTTTATGCCATGTTTCGTAAGGGAGGATTCTAGTATGGGAAGTAACTTACTTGCAAATTATGGAGAAGCTGTGGCAATGATTTTATTTGGTATTGGATTTTCCAATTTATTGCTGCAGAAGAATCTGATTAAGAAAATTATAGGTTTAAATATTATGGATACGGCAGTTTACTTATTTCTTGCAGAAAAAGGTTATATTGCAGGCAGGGTAGCTCCCATCGTAGTAGATAATGTAACAAGTGTGGAGGCGTATATCAATCCTGTTCCAAGTGGACTTGTTCTGACCGGTATTGTTGTTTCTGTATCGGTTACAGCTTTGATGCTTTCCCTTACCATACGTTTATACAGAAGGTATCATACTTTAGACCTTGATGAGATATCTACCATGCTTAAGAGGGAGGAGGAAATGTAATGGAATTTGTTCAAAATGTTCCCTTTTTCAGTATCCTTTTATCCTTAGGCTCCGGTGTACTGACCTCTATCATGGATAAAAAGAGAGCAAGAATATGGAATACTCTGGTAATTGTTACTATTACAATCATGTCTGTATTCTTATTTTTGTTCTTATTAAAAACGGGAGAAAGTTATACCTTTATGATGGGACATTTTCCGGCTCCCTGGGGAAATGAAATCAGAGCAGGTGTCTTAGAGGCCGGAATGGCTCTATTTTTCTGTATGATCATGCTGTTTTCCCTAAAGGGCGGAGAAAAGCATTTAGATAAAGAAGTGGAGGAATCAAAAACAAATTTATACTATATTATGATAAATCTTCTTCTTAGCTCTCTGCTTGCGCTTATTTATACAAATGACCTTTTTACAGCATATGTATTCGTAGAAATTAATACGATCAGTGCCTGTGGTCTTATCATGATTCGTCAGAATGGACGTACGATTGAAGCAGCGACAAGATATATGATCATGAGTCTTTTAGGCTCCGGTCTGCTGCTTATGGGACTTTGTGTTCTCTATGATATTACAGGACATTTGCTTATGAGTAATATTAAGGAAAGTGCTGCGATTGTTTATCAGGAGGGAACTTATCGTATCCCGCTGATTGCCTCGATTGGTATGATTTGTGTCGGTCTTGCCATTAAGAGTGCGCTTTATCCTTTTCATACCTGGCTTCCCGATGCATATGGGTATTCGACGGTTTCCAGTGCAGCGATACTATCAAGCCTTGTTTCCAAGGGATATATCTTTTTACTGATTAAGATTATCTATCGTGTGGTTGGTTTTGACATTATTGTAGATAGTAAGATTATCAACATCATGTTCGTATTTGGTCTTTTTGGTATGATTATGGGTTCTGTCAATGCTATTCAGGAGAAGGATATCCGTCGAATGATTGCGTTTTCTTCTGTGGCACAGAT
>JALEWA010000023.1 GCA_022788085.1 Lachnospiraceae bacterium | reverse complement strand
AGGCGGAACCTATGCTTTGGGAATCATACCAAGATACTTAAGCGATGGAAGAATGGTGTATGAACATAACGGGACATTGACAGGATGGAATGCACAGCTTGTGATAGAGCCAATAAGTGGAAATGGAATCGCTGTTGTTTCCAATTCTGGTAAGAAACCAGATAAGACATCGTTATTTTTGGAAAACAAGTTACATAAAAATGGGAATGAGTACTTTTGTATTTTTCCTTTTCCTGATTCTGGATGTTATTTTTTTCTATACTGATTGGTTCGGTAAGCTGGTATGGGGAATGGGAAATTATTATATATTTTCATTCTTTCCGCCTGATTTTTTATGCATACATATAGAGGCAGGATTATTATTTCTTATGTTTCTTGTCCGGATTAATTTAGTGTATTCCCGGAATCTTTTGTATATGGATTCCGAGAGTATACTTTAAAAAAGGAGAAATTATGGAACAGGTATTAATTGTCGATGACGAAGAAGAAATCAGCAACATGCTAATCAAATGTCTCAGCAGAGAGGGAATTAAGGGAATTCCTTGCCTGCAGGGGCAGGATGCACTGGAAAAAATAAAAAAGCAGAATATCGATTTGGTGATTCTCGATATCATGATGGCAGATATGGATGGATTTGAGGTATTACGTCATATTCGTGAGATGGATATGTTATTTTTCTTAGTGCGCGTCAGGAGGAATATGATAAGGTACTTGGACTTGGATTAGGTGCTGATGATTATGTGACTAAACCCTTTAGTCCCGGGGAATTGATGGCAAGAGTCAAAGTACAGTTAAGAAGGAAAAAAAGAGAAAATGTACAAATCCAGGAAAAACTGGTGGTAGGACCTTTGGAATTAAACTTAAGCAGCTATGAAGTAAGTGTTCGTGGAAAGAAAGTAGAATTAGCCGGGAAAGAGCTATTTATCCTTAAATTTTTTATGGAGCATCCAAATCAGGTATTTACCAAAAGCCAGATTTATCACCATGTGTGGGACGTATGTTACGAAGATGACAATACGGTGATGGTATATATCAGTCATTTGAGAGAAAAGATAGAGGAAGATCCAAGAAAACCACGACTATTACAGACAATACGTGGTATTGGATATCGTTTGGAGGCTGCAAATGAAAATGCGTTATAAGCTATTGGCTGCTTTTACGGGAGCACTTTCAATATCTATGGTGTTATTTCTGTTTTTCTGTTATTATAGTTTACATAATGGATTCTTTAGCGGAATCAGCCGTGAAGATATGAAGCAGGCACTTGTGCAAGGAGAACAACTTTTTTCAGAAACAGGAGATGAAGTGACCGTATTACAAGAGCTGGAAGCATATTATGAGGATATGGATTTTGCTTTATTGGATGCCGGAAGCTGGCAAACGATAGCAGAAGTTCCGGTTTTGGCAAATGAAGCCGATTTGTTGTCTGCAATAAACGGGCAGAATGAGGGTTGTAGGGAATATGTAACAGCAGCCACAACGGTTATGCAGGAGAGGCATACGGCATATATGGTCTGTTTTGTAAACCGTATGAAATTTGAAGCAATGTCATATGAATTCAATATGCCGAGAGCGAGCGGTTTACTTGGAAAACTTGCCATTGTTGGCGTATTGATTACGCTGGTTATCACAAGTGTGGTGGTATATGCCATACAGCGGGAATATGAAGAAAAAGAACACTATGAAAAGCGTAGAAAGGAATTGATTTCCAATCTTTCACATGATTTACGAACACCGTTATCCTCTGTGTTGGGTTACTCTGAAATGTTGAAAAACGGTATCTATGATGATGAGGCGGAACAACGTCAATATATTGATATTATTTACCACAAAGCTGTATATATGGAAAAACTGTTATCAGAACTTCTGGAATATTCCAGACTGGAGCTTGGAACGATACGTTTACAAAAGCAGAAAATGGACATAACGGAGCTGGTAAGGGAAATATTGATTGAATATTATCCCGAAATGGAAAAAAACCATTATGAATTTGTATTGGAAATCCCGGATGAACCCATAATCGGAACCTGGGATAAGGAAAAAATAGGAAGAGTTCTTAGGAATCTTATGGATAATGCATTAAAATATGGCATGGACGGGAAAAGATTAAGAATATCAGTTGAAAAAAAGGAAAAGCAAGTGCATGTAGAAATACAGGATTTTGGAAAGGGAATCCCGCAAAAAGAAATACCGCATGTGACAGAGCAGTTTTATCGTGCAGATCATGCCAGAAATAGTAAACAAGGCGGTATGGGACTCGGGCTTTTTATTGTGCAGGAAATTATAAAATTGCATAATGGGAGCTTTTATATCGAAAGCAAAGAACAGCAGGGTACAAAAATACGCGTGGGATTACCTTTGTAATCATAAAAGATATTACAGAATTCAACTTTTTATGGTTATAACCGAAAAACTTTATTGATAAGGCAAGAAAAGAAGGATATAGATATGAAGATTAAAACAAAAGAAAAAAGTTATGCAGAGGTGCTGGCTTTGCCAAGAGAAGGACATCAGAAACCGGTTAGGCAGTTAAAGGCATTTCGTATGTTACTAAAACTGGTGTCATATTTTGATCTGAGGGCAACCAAATTTACCTGTGAGAGGATTGGCATGGAAAAGCTTGGTGATAAAGAGCCTTGCCTGATATTAATGAATCATTCCAGCTTCATTGATTTGGAGATTGCAGCGGATATACTTTCTGATAGAGAGTATCATATTGTATGTACACTGGATGGATTTGTTGGAAAGAAACTTCTGATGAGACTGCTTGGGTGCATTTCTACCAAAAAGTTTATCAATGATATTCATTTGGTAAAGGATATGCATTATACGGTCAGTCGTTTGAAGGCGTCTATTTTGATGTATCCCGAAGCAAGTTATAGCTTTGATGGTACACAGACACCGCTCCCTGAAAGTCTTGGAAAATGTATTAAGCTCCTGAAAGTTCCCGTTGTAATGATTCGGACACAAGGGGCTTTTTTGCGTGACCCACTTTATAATGGTTTACAACGCCGTAAGGTAAAGGTATCGGCAAAGATGGAGTATCTTCTTTCACCGGAAGAGATTGGGCAAAAATCAGCAACGGAAATAAATAAGGTTCTACAGGAAGCTTTTACTTTTGATAATTTTAAGGAACAGCAGGAACAGGGAATCTTAGTAAAGGAACAATTCCGTGCAGATGGACTCCAAAGGGTATTATATCGTTGCCCACACTGTGAATCCGAAGGAGAGATGCATGGAGAAGGAATCAAAATCACATGTCATGCATGTCAGCAATCCTATGAACTTCTTGAAACAGGATACCTGCAGGCTATAGGTGGAGAAACAAAATTTTCTCATATTCCTGACTGGTATCGTTGGGAAAGGGAATGTGTACGCAGGGATTTGGAAGAAGGTACATATGAACTTGATATAGAAGTTGATATTTACATGTTAATTGATACGAAGTGCATATATAAGGTAGGAGAAGGTCGTCTGCGCCATACGAAAGAGGGCTTTCATCTGACAGGCTGCGATGGTCAATTGGATTATAGACAACTACCACAAGCTTCTTATAGTCTTTACTCTGATTTCTACTGGTATGAAATTGGTGATATGATAAGTATTGGTGATGAACAGGTACAATATTACTGTTTTCCGAAACATGGGGAGAATGTTGTGGCTAAGACAAGACTTGCGGCGGAGGAGTTGTATAAGCTTCGGAAAAATAAATTTGCATTATAGGAGGATTTTATCATGATAGTAACAACAACACCAGCTATAGAAGGAAGAAGAATTGTCGAGTATAAGGGAATCGTATTTGGAGAAGTGGTATCCGGAGTGAATTTCGTGAAGGATATAGCAGCCTCTTTTAGCAATTTTTTTGGTGGCAGATCAGGAAGCTATGAAGAGGAATTGATAACAGCACGTCAAAATGCATTAGCAGAGATGCAGCAACGGGCTTCACAACTTGGTGCAAATGCTGTTGTAGGAGTAGATATTGATTATGAGGTTCTTGGCGCTGATAATGGAATGCTTATGGTGACAGCAAGTGGAACTGCGGTATATGTTGAGTAAAAATGAGAAAATATTACATTGACAATCTGAGAGTATTTTGCATTTTGCTGTTATTTCCATTTCATACAGCAATGATATTTAATAACTGGGGAGAAGCATTTTATATCCATGGGAAAGAAAGCTTCCCCGCCAGTTTCTTTACTGTATGTGTATATCCATGGTGGATGATATTGCTGTTCGTAATAGCAGGCATGTCATCCTATTTTGCGTTATCCAAAAGAAGTGTGAAGGAATTTGCCAAAGAACGGACAAATAAATTATTGATACCTTTATTAGTCGGATTGGTCACTATCGTTCCTATACAAACCTATGTAGCAGATGTATTTCACAATGGATATGACGGAAATTTTTTTGAACATTATGCGGTTTACTTTACCAGATTTACAGATTTGACGGGATATGATGGGGGATTTACGCCAGCACATTTATGGTTCATGCTTTATTTGTTTGTGATATCCATGTGTCTGTTACCGTTTATGAAAAAGTATATCAATGGAATGGGAAAACACAGTTTTGATAAAATGACATACGTGCCATTATTTTTACTGTTTCTTGTTGTTCTTATCTGTACACCGATTTTAGACATAGGGAAAAGTGTAGGAGAAGCAATGGCTTGTTTTGCTATTGGATTTTTCATTTTCAGTAGTGATGAAGTGCAGGAAACACTTCAGAAAAAGGTATGGATTTCCGGGGTACTGACTCTTGTTTTTCTGGTAATCAGATTGTATATGTGGCTGTCAGGTAATGATCACGGAATGATATGGGATATAGAGTACCGATTGTATTTATGGTCAGGTATTTTGTTTCTGCTTGGACTGGCAAATCGCTATTTTAATCAAACGAATAAGCTTATGTCTTATTTATCTGTGGCGGCATTTCCTTTGTATTATTTTCATCAGACAATCTTAGTTGTGCTGGGATATTTTGTTCTGAAGAAAGTAGATATTATGTGGATACAGTATGTCATTATTTGTGTTGGTACATTTATCCTGAGTTTGTTGTGCTATGAGGTATGCAGAAGAAACCGAATTACGGCAAAGTTATTTGGGATTAAGAAAAAATAAATATAGATGCAGGGGGACGCTCACCGATACACCAGGAACCGTCCCCAATGAAGATAGATAGGGTTGAATCATGAATGAAAAGAGTTGTACCTATTGGATAAAATTATATTGGCTTGGTACTATGACACAGATGCTTGTAGTCTGTGTTGCTTTATTTTCATTACGATTGATCAAAATAGCATATCCGCCGTTTTTAAATCTGGTATTTCTGGCAATTGTGGTGGTTAGGAAACAGGAAATGAAGGAACAGCATCGGCAAAAAATAGTAATTGAGTTGAACTGACTTGATAATAATTCAATATGTGCATATAATATAGTTAAAGATATTTTAGTAAAGCATATTTAACTAAAATATCTTTAACTATATGGGAGTGGTCTTATGTTTATTGGAAGAGAAAAAGAATTAGCAGATTTGAATGCACTTTATGATACATACAAATTTCAGATGCCGGTTATCTATGGCAGAAGAAGGGTTGGAAAGTC
>JALEWA010000114.1 GCA_022788085.1 Lachnospiraceae bacterium | reverse complement strand
TAATTTCCACAGTGTTACGCAATATAGCAATGAGGAAATGGAACAGGCATTGGCATCTAACTGCTTAATTTCTTCGACAGACAAGGTACTAAGCAATTGTGATTTGGTACAGAATGATACATTACCAACAGGTGATATTCTGGAAGAAATTAAACTTGGACTTCAAAGTTTTTGCGCAGATTATAATGATATTGTGAGTAACCCGACAGAATCTGTAAAAGAGTACATTGATTATATGAATGAAAAAACAATGGTGTATGAAACAGATTTGAACAAGATAGGAATTAACGTGAATGATGGAAAGTTGGTATATTCTTCTGATAAAGCTATGGATGATGAATATAAAGCATCTTATGGGGCACTTTTTGGTGAGAATGCCCCATATGGAAATCTCATAAAAACATATGCAAAGAATATATTTAATGCAACTATGAGGACAGATAATCTTGGAATTACAATTGACAGTTATGCATAAAAGCCAAAGTGTTCTAATGCCTGTCTGATACCATTTTCACTGGATTTTGCGGTAACATAGGAAACCTTCTCAAAAAGGGAAGCAGGAGAAGAGTTCCCCATGGCGATACTGTGTTTTACATAGGTGAGCATAGATAAGTCATTGTTGCTGTCTCCAAGTGCATAGGCATCATCGAGGGATAGACCATAATAGTCAATAATATATTGAATGCCGGTTGCTTTTGAATATCCATGGGGAACGAATTCCCTAAAGCACCCACCACGATCGATGCAGCTAAAGTATTTGTCACTTACTTTTCTAAAATCAGCCAGATCATTGATGTCATGAAACCAGACAACAAACTTGTCACAGGTAAAATCTTCTGATTCAGGATCGTGTGACATATCATAATTGCGCTTTGCAAAGGCATTATATTGGCGAATTCCACCAGGAGTTATAAGAGGGCGTTTCATATCGAAGCGTACCTCTTTTTTTGACTCGAATAGTAAATCTAAGGAAAAGTTCCTTGCATGGTTCAAAATTTCAGCTACGACAGTATGAGGCTGACCTACATAGAAAACTTCTGTTAATTTCTCATTTTTCATGCAATAGATATTAGTACCACATCCGCATACATATCCATCAAAACCGACCTCTCGGAAGCGTTCTTCTACGTTCTGCATACAACGACCGGTGTTGATGAACATGAGGTGACCGTTTTGGCGTGCCCGTCGGATGGCATCCTTGGTGCTTTGTGGAATAGAACCATCTATTTCTGAGGTAAGGGTACCATCAATATCAAAAAATGCTACTTTGCGCTTCATTGTAAAACCTGCCTTTCGTTATGCTCTAGTGTATTATAATAGGTAAAGTTATATCTGTCAAAAGCAATAGAGTGATTGAAGGGTAGGATTTTTTGTGTTAAAATAGTGAAATGTACTCTCGGGAATTATATATTATGAGTAAAAATTCTTGAATTTAAAAATCAAAAGAAACGAGGAAGAATAATGGGTGGATTTTTTGGCGTAGCGGCAAAGCAGGATTGCGTATTCGATTTATTTTTTGGTATCGATTATCATTCTCACTTAGGAACAAGACGCGGAGGCATGGCTGTATATGGAAAGGACGGTTTTAACCGTGCGATACATAATATAGAAAATGCACCTTTTCGTACAAAATTTGATAAGGATGTACAGACTATGTCCGGGCACTTTGGAATCGGCTGTATATCAGACTATGAGCCACAGCCATTGATTGTACGTTCTCATCATGGTACGTATGCATTAACTACAGTAAGTAAGATTAATAACATGGAGGAGCTTTCTAAGAGCCTGTTTGACAACGGTCATTCTCATTTCCTTGAAATGAGTGGCGGAGATATCAATGCGACAGAAATGATAGCAGCATTGATTAATCAGAAAGAGAATCTGATCGATGGTATTCATTATGCATTAGAGGCTGTTGATGGTTCGGTATCTATCTTGTTAATGAATCAGGCAGGAATCTATGCAGCAAGAGATAAGTATGGACGTACTCCGATTGTTGTAGGTAAGAAGGAGGATGCATATTGCGTTTCTTTTGAAAATTTTGCTTATAAGAATCTTGGATATATGGATTATAAGGAATTAGGACCGGGTGAAATTGCCGTTATCACAGATAAGAATTGCGTAACTTTGGTTAATCCAAATAAAGAAATGAAGATTTGTACCTTCTTATGGGTATATTATGGATATCCATCCAGTGCTTATGAGGGAACCAGTGTAGAGCAGATGCGTTATAACTGTGGACAAAAGATGGCTCAGCGTGATAATGTAAAGCCGGATATTGTAGCAGGTGTTCCGGATTCCGGTATTGCTCATGCAATTGGCTATGCAAATGAGTCAGGAATTCCCTTTTCCAGACCATTTATCAAATACACACCGACATGGCCTCGTTCCTTTATGCCTACCATGCAGAGTCAGCGTAACCTGATTGCGAAGATGAAGCTTCTTGCTGTAGAGGAATTGATTCGTGACAAGAGTCTTCTTTTAATTGATGACTCCATCGTTAGAGGAACACAGCTTCGCGAGACAACAGAATTTCTGTACGAAAGTGGTGCTAAGGAAGTACATATTCGTCCTGCATGCCCACCATTATTATATGGATGTAAATATCTGAACTTTTCACGTTCTTCTTCTGAAATGGATTTAATTACACGACGTGTCATTGATCGATTGGAGAATGGTAACGTCACAGATGAGATTTTACAGGAGTATGCAGATCCGGAGTCACCAAAATATGAGCAGATGGTAGAAGAGATTCGTAAGGAGTTGAACTTTACATCTCTTAGATTCAATCGTCTGGATGATATGTTAGAGGCTGTTGGAATTGATAAATGTAAGCTTTGTACCTATTGCTGGGATGGAAGAGAATAAGATTTCATATTGTGATTATTGATGAAACAGGTATGTGGTATATGGCTAAGAGCACAACATAAGACCAGGAGGTACATAAATGAGAGAGCTGACATTAAACGGCGATTGGAAATTGAAAAATGATGCAGGGGATATGCTTTGTGAGGTAAAGGTACCAGGTTCGGTTATATCCGGATTATATGCCGCAGGTAAGATAGAACATCCATATTATAGAGAAAATGAATACAAGATACGTGAGCTTTTTTGGAAGGATTATGAGTTTGCGCGTAATTTTACTGTTAGCAGGGAGCTGATGGAAGAGGATGAATTGACTCTGATTTGTGAAGGACTTGATACTCTTGCACAAATTTTCATAAATGGAAAGGAAATAGCTTCTACTGATAATATGCATCGTACTTATTCATTCTCCATTAAGGACTGTATTCATGAAGGTGAAAATGAAATCCGTATTGTTTTCAAATCAGTTTTGCAATATATAAATCATTATTCCTATAAGGATAATAAAGTAGTTCAATATGTTCCTTGCGGTGCTATGAAAGGAAATCATCTGTTGAGGAAAGGACATTCCATGTTTGGCTGGGATTGGGGTCCACAGCTTGTCGATGCCGGAATATGGCGAGATATTTATATTGTTGGAAACAGCTCTGCAAGGATAGAAGATGTAAGAATCAGACAGTATCATGAGGAAAATGGCAGTGTTCGTGTGAAAACAGAGATTACGATGTCTGAACAAACGGACAAGGCTATTACCGTAACGTTAATGGAAAAAGAGGGTGAAAACCTGTTCTTCATAACAGCAAAGGAAGTATCCGGTAATATCTATGAAGCAGAAATCACGGTGGAAAAACCAAAACTTTGGTGGCCAAATGGCTATGGTGAGCAGCCGTTGTATGAGCTTGGTGTATCCATAGAAGATGGACAGACTATAAAAAAGACAATTGGTCTGCGCACTCTTACAATCAGTCAGGAAGCTGATGAATGGGGAAATGAATTTGCTTTTATGATCAATGGAGTAAAAATCTTTACAAGAGGTGGAAATTATATACCGGAGGATGCCGTTTATCCATGGATCAAAAAGGAACAGATTGATTATTTGTTAAAGTGCTGTGTACGTGCTAACTTTAATTGTATACGTGTCTGGGGTGGGGGATATTATCCATCCGATACTTTTTATGATTTATGCGATCAATATGGTCTGATTGTATGGCAGGATTTAATGTATGCATGTAATGTTTATGATGTAACGGATGATTTTGCAAAAACGGTAAGGCAGGAAACGATAGATAATGTGCGCCGTATCAGACATCATGCATCTCTTGGACTTTGGTGCGGAAATAATGAGATTGAGTCTGCATGGGATCATTGGGGCGATTTCCAGAAGGAATCCATGTATCTTCGTGCAGATTACATCAAGCTATTTGAAGAGATTCTTCCGAAAGCACTACGCGAAGCAGATGATACTACCTTTTACTGGCCATCTTCACCATCCTCAGGTGGATGCTTTGATGAACCGGATTCTGATAAGCGTGGAGATGTTCATTATTGGGATGTATGGCATGGACAGAAGCCGTTTAGTGATTACCAGAAATATTTTTTCCGTTTCTGCTCTGAATTCGGATTTCAATCTTTCCCGTGTCTGAAGACGATTAATACCTTTACAGAAGAAAAGGATAGGAATATCTTTTCAAAGGTTATGGAAAGTCATCAGAAGAATGACTCTGCAAATGGGAAGATGCTGTACTATTTATCTGAAAACTTTAAATACCCGAAAGATTTTAAGAGCCTTCTCTATGTAACACAGGTCTTACAGGGAATGGCAATTAAGAGCGGTGTAGACCATTGGCGAAGAAACAGAGGTCGTTGTATGGGAACGATATACTGGCAGATTAATGATAATTGGCCGGTAGCATCATGGGCGAGCATTGACTATTGCGGTCGATGGAAAGCATTGCACTATATGGCAAAAAAGTTTTATGCACCGATTTCAGTAAGCATTCAAAAAACAGAAGACATGGTTCGCGTTTTCCTTGAAAACGAGACCTTTGAAGCACAAAATGTCGTAGAAGCAGTTCTTCGTATTCGCAATGTGAACTTTGAAATTATAAAAGAATGGAAAGCAAAATCTAATGTGGATGCTCTCAGTTCTAAGGAAACAGTTTCTTGCAAACTGAATACTAAATTGACTAACGAGGACAATCTGTTTATTGAGGCAGAAATAGTACTTGAGGATGGAACCATGCTCTCTGATACAGAGACAGTGATTCCGTATAAACATATGGATTTGCCTAAGCCGCAGATAACAACAGGTGTAAAGGAGCTTGAGGATAGCTATGAAATAACGATTCAAAGCGATGTGTTTGCTCCATTTGTAGAAATGGATTTTGAAAAGGAAGATGTTATTTTCAGTGATAATTTCTTTACGATTTCAAATGAAAAGCCTGTCGTAATCCGATTAGACAAGAAGGATATTAGGAATGGTAGCTTTGAAGGTGCTGAGGATCTGCACAAGAAACTGATAGTAACAACAGTTGCTGATACATATTAATGAAGAAGAATAAAGCATCTGTCCGAAAGGGCAGATGTTTTTTTAAGGACTTAAGGATTATTTAATAATTTCCATGTTAAACTGTCATCAAGCTTAAAAAAGATGCTTATACCGGTAAGCAATAAAGGAGAAAGAGATGTTTTTTAGAATCTTGAAAAATGAGCTAAAGCGAAAACGAACAATGAATATTATTTTGTTTCTGTTTATAGCTATGGCAACGATGTTTTTGGCAAGCAGTGTCAGTAACCTGATGACGGTGAATGGGGCGGTAGAGTATTTTTTGGATACTTCCAAGGTGCCGGATAACTTTGTCATTTCTTTGGTGGAAGGGGAGGACGATGTTATTGATGAATATTTAAGAAATTCAGGAGGAGTTTCGGAATATGAGGCAATTGACACCTTTAATATAACAAATGACAGAATATCCATTGTAGAGGCAGCCAATGTATCGGGCAGCAAATATGAAAGAACCAATACTTTGTGTGTACAGGCGATTTCAAATGATTTTATGAAGGTGTTTGACCAGAAGGATCAGCCCATTCAGTTAAAACCAGGGGAGATCGCCATTGCTAAGCTGGAAGCGGAGCAGAATCATTTACAGTATGGAGATAAAATAAGAATCAAAATTGGTGATGTAGAGCAGGATTTTACGATTACTGCGATTACAAAGGATGCAGTTTTTGGCTCTGCAATGATGGGCTTTAAAAGATTGTTTATCTGTAAGGAAGATTTTGAGCGGTTTGCGGATCAGGATAATCTGACCCATACAAAGATTTATTGTATAAACTATAAGAATGAGAAAGAATTTAAGGCGGATTGGCAAAACCAGAATTTTAATGTGATAGGTATGGTTGATCAATCAGTGCTAAGGATGTGTTATATTTTTGATATGCTGATTGCAGGCATTCTGATTATTGTAAGTATTTGTTTGATCTTAATTGCATTTATGGTACTTAGGTTTACGATTGTGTTTACGCTACAGGAAGATTATCGGGAAATCGGTATCATGAAAGCAATTGGTTTGAAAGATGCAGGAATTAAGGGAGTATACTTGATTAAGTATTTTGCGATTGCCGTTTTGGCAGCGTTAATTGGTGGCGTATTCAGTTTCCCATTTGGAAAAATGCTGTTAGGGCAGAGCATTGTGAACATGGTAGTCAATCAGGCAGGGCAGAATGTCTTATTACATGTGCTATGTGCGATGGTAGTAGTTGGAATCGTATTATTGTTCAGTAATGCCAGTGCAAACAGTTTGAGGAAATTTTCGGCGATTGCTGCCATAAGAAATGGTTCTAACGGTGAGCGATATCAGGCAAAAGGCCGATTAAGGTTATGGAAAAGAAGACAAATGAAGCCGGGGCTTTTTATGGCATGCAATGATATCTTAAGTAATCCAAAGCGTTTTGCAGTGTTGGCAATTACGTTTTGTATTGGAACCTTATTAATACTATTACCGCTTAGTGCACTACATACATTAACAGGAAAGAATATTATATCCCTATTTGGTATGACTCCTACGGATGTTTATATAGAAAATGGAAGAGCAGATGATTATGTTGCTAAAAAGAGTGTGGATTACATCATAGATGATTTGGAAGAGATGGAAATGACACTCCGTGAGCATGGAATAGAGGCTAAAATTTGTATGGATTTAGGATATATGATTCCCTGCTATTCAAATGATCCGGAAGAAATGGTCAGTTACTTAACACAACAGGAGATTGGTTCATTAGTAGGCTCTTACGAGGTTTTAGAAGGAAGAGAGCCAAAAGCTGAGGATGAGATCATGATTACCGATCTTACGGCAAAGGAAATGGGAGTAACGGTAGGTGATACGATTACTTATCAGTATCCTGACAAAACGCAGAAATTTATCATTACAGGGATTTATCAAAGTTTGATGAATATGGGTAATGGCTTTCGCGTCAGCCGCACAGCTAAGCTTGACGAAAACTATATTTCCGGATTTCCATGTATCCAGGTCGAGGCTGTAGATTTAGAGAGTAAAGAGGCATATGACCATATCAAAGAGATTTTCCCTGATTATGTGGTAAGGACAGCTCTGGAATTTGTAGACAGTATGACGGGAGATATTTCAAATACCATTCAAATGGTAATGTATTTACTTACTACAGTAGTTCTTACGATTAACGGCCTGATTACGGCATTGATGATGAAAGCAATGATGGCAAAGGAACGTGGGGATATTGCTTTATTAAAGAGCATTGGCTTTTCATATGGAAGTATCAGAGTCTGGCAGGTTGACAGAATTTTCCTGATTCTTATATTTGCAATTGTGACAGGAACGTTGCTTTCTAAGATATTAGCGCCTTTGACAATGGGACCAATCTTTGCCATGATGGGGGCAAATAAGGTTGAACTTGAAGTAAAGCCATTGGAGGCATATGTAATATATCCGTTGATACTGCTTGTGGTAACAGGATTTGTGGCCTTTTTGGGCACGTTAGATGTGAAAAGGATAGAAGCAAGGGAAGTTAACTTCGTTGAATAAGGAAAGGTTTGGTGAAAATATGAGTTCTTTAGTAGTAAAGGATTTGTGCAAGACATATATCGTGAATAAGAGGCAGAATAATGTACTTCGTAATGTGAATCTGAAGATTGAAGAGGGGGAAATGGTAGCGGTCATGGGACCAAGCGGTTCAGGCAAGTCAACCTTACTCTATGCAGTAAGTGGAATGGATCAGCCGACAGCGGGAAGTGTGAGCTTTTTCGGAAAGGATATGACCAGTCTTAATGCTTCACAAATGAGTGATATGCGCCTTGATGAGATGGGATTTATCTTTCAGCAGATGTATATGCTGAAAAATCTAAGCATCTATGATAATATTATCTTACCGGCTTATCAGTCGAAAAAAGGCAAGGGAAAAGAGAAACGTGCTATAATTAATGATAGGGCAAAGGAGCTTATGAAAAAGCTTGGCATCAGCGAAATCGCAGAAAATGACATCAATGAGGTATCAGGTGGACAGCTCCAGCGAGCCTGCATCTGCCGAAGCCTGATTAATCAGCCGAAGATGATTTTTGCAGATGAACCTACTGGTGCATTAAACCAACAAAATTCCAAGGAAGTCATGAAGGAACTTAATCGCATCAATGCAGAAGGTACGACAGTCATGCTGGTAACACATGATATGAAGGTTGCGGCAAAGAGTGACCGTGTACTATATATAGAAGATGGTAATATCAAAGGAGAGATTTCCTTTGGTAAATTACATGAGAATGGTGATGTTAGAGAGCGGGAAAGAAGAATCTCAAACTGGTTAATGGAAATGGGATTCTAAGAGGACATTAATCGGAGGTAGGGATGATAGATATTCTTTTGGTAGAGGATCAGCAGGAATTGAATACTTTGATGTGCACCTTCCTTGAAAAAGCGGGATATCAGGTAAAAGGAGTATGTACAGGAGAGGAAGCATTACAATTTTTTACAGAGGAAAAAGCAAAGCTTGTTATTCTTGATGTCATGCTTCCGGGAATGGATGGCTTTGCTGTCTGTAGTGCAATCAGAGAGCAAAGCAGTGTGCCTATTCTGTTTTTAAGTGCCAGAGTGGAGAAGGAAGCACAGATGAATGGCTTCCTTCTGGGGGCAGATGACTATGTGGAAAAGCCGGTAGATATGGACATACTGCTTGCCAAGGTTGGGGCTTTCATGAAGCGAAATTATGATTTGAAGCAAAAGAATACAATCCTTGGTTCCGGTGAGTTATCGATTGACAAAGACAAAAGGCAGGTGTTCTTACGCCATAAGGAGCTTACGCTGACCGGAAAAGAATATGAATTGCTGTTACTTTTCGTGGAGAATCCCGGGAAAACACTTCATAAGGACTTTCTGTTTGAAAAGATATGGGGAATGGACAGTTTTAGTGAGAATCAGACGCTTACGGTACATATAAAAACCTTGCGGGATAAAATAGAAGAGGATTCCAAGCATCCAAAACGTATCCAGACAGTATGGGGAGTGGGATATAAGTATGAAGAAATATAATTGGCTGATTACCATGGTGGTTCTTGCGTATCTATGTCTTGCTATCTTTATTTTCTTCATGAGTAAGCAGGAACAGAATAAGGAGAACGTGGAATATAAGGTAGAAATTCATGAAGTGATGCGGCAGCTTGAGCAGGGTGCAGAGGCTGTCGCTTTTGACTTGTCTGAATATCGGTATTTGCAGGAAGTGACATTCCTGCCCAAGGAAAATGAAGCAGATATTGCAGAATTCTATGATGGAGCAAATGGAGTACATACCTGTATAAAACCATTCATCATAGATGGTATATTACAGGGTTATGTACGTTTTGATTACATACTGGAAACGAAGAACAATGTTTTTCTATGGATGATGGAAGGAATTTTATTTGTGGCATTTCTTTTTATTCTGGTGGTAGTAATCTATATTCGGCTGCATATCCTGAAGCCATTTCATGCAATCAGTGAAATGCCATATGAATTATCAAAGGGGCATCTTAAGACAGATTTAGAAGAGAATAAGAATCGATTTTTTGGAAGATTCCTATGGGGACTTTCCATGCTCCGTGACAGCTTAAGCGATTCCAGGGCAAAAGAATTAAAACTGTTAAAGGAAAAGAAAATGTTGCTTTTATCGATTTCTCATGATATTAAGATTCCCTTAAGTGCAATCAAGCTCTATGCTAAGGCACTTAAGGAGGATATCTATGAATCGATGGAAAAGCGTCACGAGGCGGCAGCACAGATAGAAGCGCATGCCAGGGAAATCGAAGACTTTGTAAAGGAAATTATAAGTGCTTCCAGTGAAGAAATCATTACTATTGAGGTAGAAAATTCTGAATTTTATTTGAAAGACTTTGTGGAAAAAATCAGATCTGTATATCAGCCCAAAGCGCAGGTATCCTTGACGGAGCTTGAAATGGGCGCATATGAGAATAAACTGCTTAAGGGTGATATGGACCGGGCTTTTGAAGTAATGGAGAATCTGTTGGAGAATGCCTTTAAATATGGAGATGGAAAGAGAATAACGATTGATTTCTATGAGGAGGATTATTGTCAGATTGTTCGTGTTTCGAATTCCGGAGAAGCAGTACCAATGACAGAACTTCCACATTTGTTTGACAGCTTTTATCGTGGAAGCAATGCCACAGACAAGCCGGGCAATGGTCTTGGGTTATACATCAGCAGACAGATTATGAAAAGAATGGATGGAGATAT
>JALEWA010000106.1 GCA_022788085.1 Lachnospiraceae bacterium | reverse complement strand
TTCTGTTAAAAGACTGACTTATTATGAAACATTCAGTTCCTTTTCAATCAGTTCTCTTGTAATCTCACTTCCATGTGAAGGAAGAAACAGTTCACAATTTTCCTGTAATAGTTTTTTCCAGGATACCTCAATCAGTCCCGGTTGATCTGCCCATGCCGGTTTTACCTGAATTCCTGCATACTTCCTCATAACATCTCCAACAATAGCAAGTTCGTTGTCTACCACAATACTGATGCCACCTTCTGAATGTCCTGGTGTCTCTATAATTTTGATATATTTATTCCATATCAAAGGCTCATCAAATGGAATAGCCTGGGCATCCCTACATGCAGGATACTTATTTAGAAAAGGTATCTGATTAACCATTCTTTCAATAAATTCAACAGAAGGCTTTGCTGCTTTAGGAGTGATACAGTCCCCCGTCTGTATAAAATGCAATTCACTATCATGAATATATACAGGGCACTGATACTCTTCTGCAAATGATGCTGCTCCCTCTACATGATTTATATGTGCATGTGTTAGTAGAATACCATCCAGACTAACAACATCGCACATTTCCAATTGTTTAACAATTCGATTCTTATCCGACAATGCAGAAGTATCAATCAGCCATTTTTCATTTTCTGTTTCTATGACAAAACAATTGCAACGAATTCCATCTAGTCGTATCACTGTAATGCCGTGTTTTGTAACCCATTTCTTCATTCTGTTTCTCTAATCCTAAGTAAATATTAATTTTATATAAAAAGGCTTACCGGGCAAATACCCGATAAGCCATGTTAACATAATTCAGCAATAATAAAAACCATTTTTGTGTTTTTTTCACTTTTTTTATAAAATATGATTTCTAATTTGTTGATTTTTAACAAATCAGTAATTCATATACGCTAAAATTGCATTCACGCCATACATCATTGTCTTTAAGCCATCCTGATACTTGTAGTTTATGTGGGATGCAAGCATTCCACTAATTCCAGTCAGCAACAGCCATATGCTTTCTGCTGCCTCACGGCTGTCAGTCTCACCACGCACATCACCATTGCGCTTTCCCTCTTCAATCATCGTAATAAAATCCTGCAGGATCTCGTTACACACGCCGCCTTCTGTTACTCTGTAAAGAGAAGTATAATATTGAAAGAAAGCATTTCTCTCATAAATATAAGTAAGTGCTGCCTGTATTAATGCCTTAAAATTATCATAATAGGAAGCATCTTCCTTAATTGCTCCTCTCGCATTTGCAACCAATTCCTCATTACAGCGATTTGCAACAAGCAGATTGATTTCATTTAAATCACGGAATCTGTTATAAATTACTCTTCTATCACAATTCAGTTCTTTACAAATTCTTGTTACTGTCAGAGCATCAGGTCCTTCTTTACATCCAATATTTACAGCAAGATCCACAATTCTCTTACTTGTTTCATCTTCAATTCTTTTTCCTTTTGAAAAAGCCATTCCTATCACCTCACGTATTCAGAGCATTCATCTGATCATGTTACGGTAATCCTCCTGATGCAATGATAATATTCTGTCTTATTAACCGTTTATACTGTATCCATTACTTATATTTTAGCAACAATTCAGAATATTATCAAGCAATTTATGGATACTTAGGAAATTTACTATATTTTATTATAAAGTTTTTGCTCTTTGCTCAATATTGCGTTGGAAATTCAAGACATCATGGGCATATTCTTCATCCATATATTTTGAAGTAATCATGAAATCTGCCGTTGCCTTATTATTCGCAATAGGAATGTCATATACCTGTGCAATACGAAGCAACGCTTTCACATCCGGATCATGTGGTTGTGCTGCCAAAGGATCTGAAAAGAAAATAACAAAATCAACCCTTCCTTCTACAATCTTTGCGCCAATCTGCTGATCTCCGCCAAGTGGACCACTATTGTAGCCTCTGACAGGAAGCCCCGTAGCTTCTGTAATCATACGTGCCGTTGTTCCTGTTCCACATAAGAAATGCTTCTTTAATACTTCCTTATTTTCGTCACACCACGCAATCAGTTCTCTTTTCTTGCTGTCGTGTGCAATCAATGCAATATTTTTCTGTCTTCCAATCGTTAATGTAATCTTGTCTTCACTCATATTGTGCATCCTCCATTCCTATTCCTTATCTAAAATTGTAGCACACTATTTATACAGCCGTAAAGAATTATTGCACAATAGCATTTCCTGTATAAAGCTGATAATACTTACCTTTCTTCTCAATCAAATCATCATGATTTCCTCGTTCTATGATATGTCCCTGCTCAAGAACCATGATACAATCACTGTTCTTTACCGTAGACAATCGATGTGCTATGACAAAGGTAGTTCTTCCACTCATTAATTTATCCATACCCTCCTGAACAATTTTTTCTGTTCTGGTATCAATTGAGCTGGTCGCCTCGTCGAGAATCAAAGCAGGAGGATCTGCAATTGCCGCACGTGCAATAGCAAGAAGCTGGCGTTGTCCCTGACTTAAGTTCGCCCCGTCACCGGTGAGCAAGGTCTGATATCCCTGTGGCAGTCTCTCAATAAATTCATGAGCATTTGCAAGCTTTGCTGCTGCGATAACCTCTTCGTCTGTTGCATCAAGTCTTCCATAACGGATATTTTCCATAACAGTTGCTGTAAAGAGATGGGTATCCTGTAATACAATTCCAAGAGAACGTCTTAAATCAGCTTTTTTAATCTTATTTACATTAATTCCGTCAAAACGGATCTTACCATCCTGAATATCATAAAATCGGTTGATCAGATTGGTAATGGTCGTCTTTCCTGCTCCGGTTGATCCTACAAATGCAATCTTCTGTCCCGGTTCTGCAAACAGGTCAACATTATGAAGTACAATCTTCTCATCCGTATATCCAAAATCTACATTAAAGAATTCAACCTTGCCTTCGAGTCTTTGGTAGGTTGTAGTGTCACTATCCTTATGATAATGCTTCCATGCCCAGATATGTGTATTCTTGTCTGTTTCCTGTAACTCCCCATTAACAATCTCAGCATTGACAAGTGTAACATATCCATTATCCTCTTCCGGCTTTTCATCAATCATCTTGAAAATTCTGTCTGCTCCGGCAAGCGCCATGACAATGCTATTAAACTGCTGGCTAATCTGGTTTATCGGCATATTGAAACTCTTATTTAAGGTCAGGAAGCTTGCAAGTCCACCAAGTGTCAATCCTCCAAAACCACTTAATGCAAAAATACCACCAAAAATGGCACAGACAACATAACTCAAATTGCCAAGCTGTGCATTGATTGGTCCAAGCATATTAGAGAACTGGTTTGCATTATAAGCACTGTCAAAGAGTTCTTCATTCAATTCATCAAATTTCTTAATGTTTTCCTCTTCATGACAGAATACCTTAACAACCTTCTGTCCTTCCATCATTTCTTCTATATAGCCATTAATTGCACCTATTGCCTTTTGCTGCTTTACAAAATAGCTGCCTGATAAGCCTGCGGCCTTTTTCGTTACAAACAGCATCAGTGCAACCATACATAAAGTTACAATTGTTAGAGGAACGCTTAAGAAAATCATACTTCCCAAAACACCAAGAATCGTAATGGCACTGTTTAACATCTGTGGCATACTTTGGCTGATCATCTGTCTTAAAGTATCAATATCATTCGTATAACATGACATGATGTCGCCATGTGCATGAGTATCAAAATATTTAATCGGAAGTGATTCCATCTTTTGGAACATGTCATTTCTGATATTTCTCATGGTACCCTGACTTACATTAATCATGATACGATTATATATATAGGATGCCAATGCACCAACTGCATAAAAGCATGCAACGCGCAAAATAGCATGTGCTAATCCGGAAAAGTCAGGATTGGCCTGACCAAGCATTGGTACAATGTAGGAATCGATTAATGTCTGCATGAATAAAGTACCCTGAATGCTTGCAAATACTCCTATGAAAATACATATAACTACAATAATCACATGTGGCAGATAATTCTTAGATACATATGCCATCAATCGTTTAAAAAGTTTACCCGGATTCTCAATTTTTGGTTTTGGTCCTCTTGGTCCATGTCCTCCTGGTCCTCCCATTGGTTTTCCTGCCATTACATGTCACCTCCGTTTTCATCAAAGTCACCACTGCCGCCAGTCTGTGACTCATAAACCTCACGATAGATTTCGCTTGTTTCCAGTAGCTCTTCATGCGTACCAAATGCACTTATCCTGCCATGATCCATGACAATAATTCTATCAGCACTCTGTACACTGCTTACACGCTGAGCAATAATCAGCTTTGTGGTATTAGGGATTTCTTCTGCAAAGGCTTTCCGAATCTTTGCATCTGTTGCTGTATCAACAGCACTTGTACTGTCATCAAGAATCAGGATCTTTGGTTTTTTCAATAGTGCTCTTGCAATACATAGTCTCTGCTTCTGACCACCGGATACATTCGTTCCGCCCTGTTCTATATAAGTATGATATTTATCCGGCATTCTCTGGATAAATTCATCAGCACAGGCAAGCTCACATGCTCTCTTGCATTCTTCCTCGCTTGCTTCCTTGTTACCCCATCTAAGGTTATCTAATATGGTACCACTAAACAGGACGTTCTTCTGCAATACAACAGAAACCTGATTTCTTAAGCTCTCCATATCATAATCCTTTACATTATGCCCACCGACTATGACCTCACCTGAGGTTGCATCATACAAACGACTGATCAGGTTAACAAGGCTCGACTTAGAGCTTCCCGTTCCGCCAATAATTCCTATGGTTTCACCTGATTTAATATCAATATTAATATCCTTTAATACTTCTTTACCACCAGAATAATAGGAAAAATCTACATTTTTAAAGGCAATGCTTCCATCTGCAACTTCATGAATCGGATTCTGGGGATTCGTCAGGTCTGACTTTTCCTGTAATACTTCCGAAATACGCTTTGCACTTGCATAGCTCATAGTAAGCATAACAAATATCATGGATACCATCATAAGGCTCATCAGAATATTCATACAATAGGTCAGTAAACTCATCAGTTCACCAGTTGTAAGACCACCGGCTACAATTGTCTTTGCACCCAACCATGAAATCAAAAGAATACAAGCGTAAACAGTTGCCTGCATAATTGGCATATTTAAGACAACTAACTTCTCTGCCCTCAGGAACATGTTATAAATGTTCTGGTTTGCCTTTGCAAATTTGTCTTTCTCATAATCTTCTCTGACATATGCCTTTACAACGCGAATAGCAGAAACATTTTCCTGTACACTGGAATTGAGTTCATCATACTTCTCAAATACCTGACGGAAATGTTTTGTTGCCCTTGGCACAATCAATCCAATCATACATGCCAGAAAGACAACAGCAACAAGATAAATACTTGCCAATCTTGCATTGATGGAAAAAGCCATAACCATTGCAATAATCATAGATGCCGGTGCTCTCATCGCCATTCTTAATATCATCTGATAAGAGTTCTGCAAATTCGTTACATCCGTAGTCAGACGTGTAATCAGACTGGATGTAGAATACTTATCAATATTAGAAAAAGAATATGTTTGGATATTATCAAACATTGCCTTTCTTAAGTTTCTTGCAAATCCAGTCGATGCTCTCGCACCAAATTTTGCCCCCATCAGACCGGCAAAGAGTCCAATAATGGCAACTACTATCATCAAACCGCCTACTTTTAAGATGTGATTCATATTTCCTGCATTGACACCTTCATCAATAATGGATGCCATTAACAGAGGAATAATCATTTCCATGATAACTTCAAGAATCATGAAAAGAGGCGTAATAATAGAATCCTTTTTGAATTCTTTAATCTGTGCGCCTAATACTTTTAGCATAATTTTTTCTTCCTTTCCTATTTTATTTTCACTCTTTTCCTTCCGACTTTTGATTATCCAGATTATGAATAATCTTATCCGCTACCGAAAAATATATATCCAACTCTTCCTTACTGATATCTTTCAAAATATCTTCTTCCATAGCGTCTAAAGTACTTTTTACTCTTAAAGACGTTGCACGTCCCTCCGGTGTCAGTACAATTTTCTTAAGCCTTGCATCCCCCGGAACCGCTTCCCTTTTGATATATCCCTTTTTTTCCATTAGCTTGACAAGAGTAGCTACAGAAGATCTTCCTATTCCAAAGTTTGATTCCAGGGTCTTCTGATAGATATCTTTATCTTCATTTTTATGAAGGTAACCCATGATCCAGCCATGCATAATAGTTACTTCATCCAGACCTCTTGCTATTCCATCCTGTAGAAAGCGCCTGTGAAATGCCGTATTCTGCATTCTTATGAAAAAGCCTACCTTTTTTCCCTTCGCCAGAACATCCTCGCTCATCTTCGCCTCACTTTCCCGAGCTTTTAAATAGTTCGTGTTCAAACAGTTCGTACTCAAACATTTTACTATACTATATTTATATCGTCAATCATGTGAATTCTTAATATTATATAAATTGGTAACGATTGTGCCATGTTCTATAATTGCGTTACTGTTCATCCAGTTGGCAATTTTATATTTAATTTCTCCTATTTTATCAGGTCAAATCTATCAATATTTCATACTTCGTCTTAACATGACTCTATACCCAACTAAAATAGAAAATGGTATAATTAGTTGGAGTAATTTTAATAGTTTACCCCAACTAAAATAACAAAATCCTATATTTAGTCGGGTGTATCTTTCCTCTATACCCAACTAAAAAATAAAAACAAATAATAAGTTGGGACAAATTTCGTCATCAACCCCAACTAAAATAACAAATCCAGAATTTAGTTGGGTATAGCTTACACTAGTACACCGTTTCTTAAAAAACTGCACCATAAAACACAGATTATTTTTTCAAGTGTGCTGTTCCAAAAACGCAGGCGTAGCTGGCTACGTCGAGGCTTTTGGAACAGTGCAATTGGAAAAACAGGCAAGTTATATGGCATAGTTATTTAGAAATCAATGTACTGGCATCAAATGAAAAGAAAGGAAAAGCAATCCCATGAATCGAACATTTTCTTATATTATAGATAAACATGATGAAGGATTTACCATCGGACAATTTCTGAAAGGCCATGGATATTCCAGACCAATTCTTGTTCATTTGAAGAAAACAGAGCGTGGTATTGTCCTGAATGGAGAATGGAGTTATGTTCACACAAAGCTCAAAAAAGATGATGTTTTGGAAATCCATTTGATTGAAACTGAAAGCTCAGAACACATTCCTCCAACTACCATTTCATTAGATTCTTTTATGAAAATGGTTGTATATGAAGATGAAGATATCCTTGTTATGAATAAACCTGCCGGACTTCCTGTGCACCCTTCCATGGGTCACCACGAAGACACACTTGCCAATTACTGTGCCTACTATTATCAGGAGCTTTGTAAGTCTGAAGATGGTTTTATCTTCCGCTGTGTCAACCGCCTTGACCGTGATACCTCCGGTCTTGTTTTGATTGCGAAAAATATGTTCAGCAGTGCAAGATTATCTGACCAGCAGCTAAAACGTGAGATTCATCGTACCTACATGGCTATTGCAAGCGGCATTTCCCCCGAAAGTGGTACAATCACTCTTCCAATTGCAAGAAAAGAAGCTTCTGTCATAGAACGCTGCGTTGATATGGAACATGGAGAAACTGCCATTACCCATTATACACGCCTTGATACACAAAATAACTTCTCGCTATTAAGTATCCAATTAGAAACAGGTCGAACGCACCAGATTCGTGTCCACATGAAGGCTATAGGACATCCTCTACCCGGTGATTTCTTATATAATCCTGATTATACACATATAAAAAGACAGGCACTTCATTCGTATCGACTGGATTTTACCCACCCGGTTACTAATGAATCCCTGTCCTTTATCCGAAATCCTCCGGAAGATTTTTACTTTCTTCCATGGAAGATAGAATCCTCTTGAGTTAATATTTACCCAAGAGGATTGTATCTGCGCCTGCTCCCGCTCGCTAACGCTCATTATGTCACAAATTCTGTGCTTTTATTCTCTCTGCCAAGTCCTGCAGATACATCCAGCGTTCCATCTTCTCTTCCAACGCTGCCTCTGCTTCTTCCTTCTGCTTGGTGATTTCATTAAGCTTTACAAAGTCTCTTGCATTCGCTACCAAATTCTGTTCTAACTTTTCTATTTTCTCCTCCAAAGCAGCAATGTCTGCATCAATGGTTTCATACTCCTTCTGTTCTTTATATGAGAATTTCAGCTTATCCTGTCGATTCTTTACGTTTTTGAGACTCTTTTCACCATTAGCTTCTGCTGTATTCTTCTCTACAGCTTTATTTGTAACAGCTTCACTTTGCCCCTCTTCCTCCTGCTTCCTTGCCTGATAATCCGTAAACCCACCTTCATATTGATTGATTCTGCCATTCTCAAAAGCGAAAATTCTCCTCACCGTTCTGTCAAGAAAATACCGGTCATGTGACACCGTGATTACAATTCCGTCAAAATGGTCAAGATAATCCTCTAAAATTGTTAAGGTTTTAATATCCAAATCATTGGTAGGCTCATCAAGAATCAATACATTTGGTGCTTCCATCAGAACACGCAACAGATTCAATCTCCGTTTCTCGCCTCCTGACAGCTTTCCCAGCGGTGCATACTGTTTCTCCGGTGGGAAAAGAAATCGTTCCAGCATGACAGATGCTGATACAGAACCATCAACAGTCTGTACATATTCTGCCGTATTGCGAATATAATCTATGACACGCATGTCAGGATCCATATAGGCAAGTCCTGCTTCCTTATCTGTTCGGATTTCCTGTGCATAATAACCGATTTTAATCGTCTGACCAATGATGACCTCACCCTTATCAGGCTGTTCCATACCACAGATTATCTTCATTAAAGTTGACTTGCCGCAACCGTTTTCTCCTATGAAACCGATTCTGTCATTTTTCAAAAAAATATAATTGAAGTGATTAATCAGCATTCTTCCATCATAACTCTTGGTAATATCTTTAAGTTCTACTGTTGTCTTTCCCATTCTGGTAGAAACGGAACTAAGCTCAAGCTCTGCATCCTGAACAGGTCCCTTTTGTGCAGCAAGTGTTTCATATCGTTGAATATGTGCCTTTTGCTTTGTACTTCTTGCCCTTGCACCACGCTTCATCCATTCGATTTCAACACGAAGAATACTCTGACGTTTGCGTTCTGTGGCTGCAGCCATCTCCTCACGCTCTGCTTTCAGTTCCAAAAAACCGGAATAGTTTGTCTGATAGCTGTATGTCTTTCCGTTATCAATCTCAACAATACGGTTAGAAACACTGTCAAGGAAATAGCGGTCATGTGTTACCATAACAAGAGCACCCCTGAACCCCTTTAAGTATTCCTCAAGCCAGTCTGCCATAGAAGAATCCAAATGGTTTGTCGGCTCATCCAATACCAGGACATCCGCCTGTGACAGTAAGGTATTTGCCAATGCAATTCTTTTTCTCTGTCCGCCTGACAAATTGTCAACCTTTTGACTATAGTCAGTGATTCCAAGCTTTTGAAGCATTGTTTTTGCTTCACTTTCCAAAGACCATTCATTGTCATGCGTCAGGTTATTCTTCATTACACATTCCAATGCAGTAGTACCTTCATCAAATACGGGATGCTGTGATAAATAACGTATCACGATATGATTCGCTCTTGTGATGGTTCCCTTGTCCGGCTGTTCCAATCCCACTATCATTTTTAGTAATGTAGTCTTACCTGTTCCGTTTATTCCAATAATTCCTACCTTTTCCTGTTCATTTACAGAGAAAGAGGCATCATCAAACAACAAACTGTCTGTATATGATTTTGATATATTCTCTATATTAATTAAATTCATATCAATTAAAATTTCCTTATCGCAATGGAATCATCATCCGGTGTATTCTCTACTTTTTTCACGATAACATCATATTCCACGCTATCGCTTACCTTTACGTGAACTGTGTCACCTTCCTTATGACCTGCTAATGCTTTACCAATAGGAGACTCGATACTAATGAGTCCCTGAAGCGGATTGTTTCTTATTGTTGTGACCAATCTGTAGACTTCTGTTGTTCCATCATCAACAAATTCTACTTCCACAGTCTTATTCAATCCAATCTCATCTTCGCCTGCTTCATCCTCTATGATTTGCGCAGTCTTAATCATACGTTCCAGATAACGTATGCGGCTTTCATTCTGATTCTTATATTTTTTTGCCGCGTAATATTCAAAGTTCTCGCTTAAATCTCCCTGCGCCCTGGCTTCTTTTACCTGTTCAAGCGCTTCCTTTCGGACAACAAGCTTACGATGCTCTATTTCTTCTTCCATTTTCCTGATGTCATTTCTTGTCAGTCTGTCATTCATTTATTCATAAACTCCTTTGATTTTCACTGCTCCATCCAGCCAGACACGCTTACAGCAGGTACAGGCAAAATCCTTCGCCTCTGCATCATAAACCATGACATATCCGCCACATATCGGACACGTTGCTACATACTCAATCATTTGCTCCAAAGTCATCTGATTCTGCACAACTTCCACCTTGCCTTTCCGTATCTGCCTTCACTTTTGCAGATACCATTCTGCTCAAAACAGTAATTACAAAGTCTTATTTATTACAAGCTTTACTCTTATGAATTGCATATAATGGCAATGCCACAAATACCATACCGCCGAGAATATTGCCAATCGTTACCGGAATCTGATTAGAAATAAAACCACCAATGTTTAAGCTCGCTGCTATCTGGTCTGCTGTAATACCATAAAGTTCTTCAGCCTTTGCAACATAAT